>JAFSBM010000016.1 GCA_017437285.1 Ruminococcus sp.
TCTATCTATACGCAAGAAGATGTTCATAATTTCACTTGACCCTGCTAAACACCTTGATTATGTTATGTCTCTTTAAATGGTTACAATCCGGTTACAAGATTCGCAACTTGAAAAAGGGGATTTTTTCATGCGTAGGGTCTGGATAAATTAGAACTAATGTTGACAATTATTTTAATATATGATATAATCTAGTCAGATTTTGGTAAAAAAGGGTGACAAGATATGTTTTTTTTAAAAAAATCATCAATAGCAGATATTATAAAACCTCTTAAATCAGAAGATATTTTTTACAGCGGAATAAACATACTGGAGCATTATAAGGAGTATGAGATCTTTTTAACAAAAAAGTCTTTGGAAGATTTTTTCAATCAAGACGGAATTGATAAAAATATGATTGAAAATCTCAATGATAAGTTGAATAGATATAAAGCCTCTATAAAAGCTGTTCATTGCCCCGATTCAAAGTTTCTCACCTCAAGCGATAAAACCTATTCAACAAATTATCTTTCGCTTGACGAAGTATGTAATGATGAAGATAGTTTGAAACTGCTGAAGAAAACGATTTTGTTTGCAGAGGCAGTTTCGGAAAATAATAACCCCATAGTCGTGATTCTTCATGCAGGAAGTATTAACGGGTGCAACGATGAATCGAGTAATATTCCGACAATCTGTAATGATTCACTTGAAAATCTTGCGAAAGAACTGAAAGAACTCAATATTGAAAAGTCTGTGAAGATCGCTATCGAAAATGTTACGCCTTATGTTGACATCAATGGGAAAATTCCTACTGGTAAAAATATAGGCTGGGGCGAAAGCTATTTTAAGTATTTTGAGTATATTGATACTCTGAAAAGTCTAAGCAAAAAATTTGAAAATAATATTTTATTTGGCGTGTGCATTGATTTTTGCCATCTTATTGCAGATTTTAAAATCATCAATAATGAATGTCACGTTGCGGAGAAATGCTGTGAATATATAAAATCGTTTATGCAAAAGCTTTCAGAAAACAATGCAGATATTATGCTGTTTCATGTTTCTATGTACGGAGAGGATGGAAGTCATGGCAGATTGTTTCAATATAATAATCACTATGATAATGAGCTTCTGGAAACTATAAGATCAAAATGTACAGAATATCCCAATATTCCAATTACTCTTGAAATGGCTGACGGAATAGATATTGACAAGGCTTGTCTTAATTTTGACAGGATGATGTACATTTTCAGTGCTATGCATATGAGTGGCGATTTCGGACGTATGCTTGAATGTTCGGAATCTGAGAGATTTAAGGAATCTGAGAAATTTAAGGAATATAAAGAATTTAAAGATTTTTTTGAAAATCTATTTCTGCTATATACTGTACCATGGTCAAATATGAACATGATACAGAAGCTTATCTTTAATATAAAGCAGTATATTATGAAAAACAGTCCCGTAAATGAAAATAATGACAGCAGTGCAGTAGGCGGACTGGCTTCCGTATTCGGATTTACATACGACGAAAATAAAGAAAACACAGCTCTTTTAAGATTAAAGGCGTATATAGTATACACGAGATTTTGCAACCTCGGAAAATATCTTGCGACAGTATATGGGAAAGCAGATTTCCTTTTTGACTGTAAAAATGACTTTATGCTGTCAATGAAGTATTTTATGTTCTGTGATGATGAAATAAAACAGTGTGTCTATACAGGTGTGGGATATACATTCAATATGGATTTTCTGCCTAAGAGAATCGAAAACGTTTATCGGTTTTATGATAATATTGATGAAAATACGATAAAACCCTTTAAAATTGAGAAATCTAAAGATAAACATTACTTTTCGCAGATTGTAGAGGGTATTCGTAATCAAATCAATGGCAAAAATGAAACATTTAAATTGTTGTCATGTGGAAAGAACTTCTTTCCTTGTCTGATGAAGTATTATCAGGAACCAAAGAACAACCATTTTACCTTGCGTATTTACAAAGAGATGAAAGTCAATTATGTTGAAGTAAATGAAAAAAAACTCTCTGTACCCGCATTTTTACATGAATACTGCTATATTAATAAGAAGTTTCCAGAAGAACTTAATTTTGTGATAGATGTCAGCGTTTTCAGAAATGGCAGGGGTAATGCGGAAAGCTCTTCAGATTGCAGAACACTTGCAGGTTTTATAAAGAACCTTACAAATAATGAAATAATATATGAGAATGTTGGAAGCGTAGTTGATGGTGAGATTGTTGCAACAAAGCTTGAAAAGAAATATAATCAATATACATTAGGGATTTATGAGGCTCTGGGATTAGTGCAGGCGTGCAAGGAACTTAATGAAAATAATAAAAAAGATGTTCCGATTAAAAGCATCGAAATAATAGATAATGAGGAAAAATCTGTTACTGTAGATGATACAATGATACAGGAAATAGAAGATATAATAAAATGTGTGAAGACGTCAAAAGATGGAATGACAGGAAAATATACCAGTTATTACAATGGAACCGGAACGAACCTGCCGAAAAAATATGATGCGATAAAAACAATAAAGATAGAGAGGGTTAAAGATGACGGAAAATAATAGTTCTGTTCAGAGTCTTGAAGAGATTATCAAGAATAAATCATTCTGTATACCTTTGTATCAAAGAAATTATAAGTGGAATGCAGATATTGCCCAAAAGCTTGCAGAAGATTTGTTGAATGCATATAAGAATAGAAGCGTAAAATCCATTGGTCTGATTACGCTGTATAAAAATAAAGAAGGAGGATATGATGTAATCGACGGTCAGCAGAGACTGATTACTTTGGCAATATTATTCAGCCTGTTGTCTGAAAATGAACCTATACTAAATCCGATAGAACTATGTTTCGGGCGTGATAATGAAAAAAAGTTCAGAAAGAATACTTTATATTGTACAAACAATACACTAATAAATACAACTGATACGGACAGGATTATCCGTAATCGTACGGCTATGGAAGAGGTAGTAAAAGCATATATGGAAAAAAATTCCAGTTTGGATAACCACGAATTTAAAAAATTCATTCTTTCTAATTGCCAGATGCTTTGCAGTGTTATGGAAAATCCACCTGTTGAGGAATTTATGAATCTAAATGCCTATAAAACAGCTTTCTCTGTGTGTGACTATGTTCGTTCAAATCTTATCATGCTCAATACATTCAATAAAAAAGAATTAGAAGAAAACATATCAGTTATTCTTGGCGGACTTTCACGATATACCTATAAAACCGCAATTGCTGAACTGTATAACCAGATACTGGACATTCTTTATACAGAGGATACAGAAAAAGGTGCTTTTTCTTCTCCATACAAAGTACTTATTGATACAAAAAGATGCAGCCAAATTTTAGATGCTGATAGTTCAAATGAATCCAGAATCAATGTACTGTTTGAGAATTGTAAAGAAAAAAATTATCGTTATGAACCGGAAAACAAGGACTTCAACGGATGGAAACAAGAACTTATAAGACTTTCATGGATTTATCGTTTGCTTAATAGACTAAAATATGATATGGAAAACGGCGATTTCAGTTCGGCTAAGGCAATAGATAATTATGAAAAGATTAATAAAAATAGTTTTGTATCATTACTGTTGAATCTGAAAGATACAGACAAGAATCTGTCACTTTCTGAATTGCTCAATAAATACAGTAATGTAAACACTATTCTGGTGAAAGATATTGATTCTAATAACCTGAAACTTGCAAACCGTTATTTTGAAGCATTTGCCTCAGCCCATGAAAATAAAGCCACCAATAATGTGGCAGAAATATATTCAGGCTACAGTTCAACACCTTGCATGAAAGAAAATGAGATTATTGCAAGTATCAGTTCTGCAGGTCGTTATGTGCTTGACAGGTTTCTTATTGAACAGCATTACGAAACTGATTCGACAAGTATAATACCACCAATACTTGATCTTGAGGATATAGAAAACAACAATCTTGGCGGAGAGTTTAATGTTAACACGAATGATACCATCACTGTGGGAAAGCTTTTTGAAAATACAATAAAGATACCTGTAATTCAGCGTGATTACTGTATGGGAGCACAGTTTGGTAAGGAGAAAGACAACTTCCTTACCTATCTTATTACAGAATTTGAAAAATTTAAAAACAACCCTAACGAAGACAACCCGCTGAATATTAGCACAATACTTGTATCAAAAGAGATAGATTGCGATGCTGTTTATATTTTTGATGGTCAGCAAAGAACTTTTACGCTGTATCAGATACTCAAATTTTTAGAAGGTTTTAACGACGAATATAAATATAGAGGTTTTGAATTTATAGGAAGAGAACAGCGAGAGTGTGGCAGCAGTTATTCAAAAGTAGCTGTACAGAATTTGCATGAACAGCTTGAAGAAGAAGTTAAAAATTTCACCAAAGAGATGCGTATAGAATTTAAAGATTTTTTGCTGAATAATGTCATTTTTACAGTAAAGAAGATTGGTAATGTTTCAAGTGCAGAACAGTTTTTTATGGATATCAATGGCGGCGTTGCTCTTAAACCGTATGAAATCTATAAATCCTGCCTATATGACAGGCTCGTAAAGATTGGTGAGAAATTTACCATAGACTTTATGAATAAGCTTGAAAATGACTGGCTTAAGGCTATATATAATTTGCTTGGCATTAAGGAAAGTGATGATAGGGACGAAGAGGAAATAACAGAGATAAGACTGATAGAGTATTTATGCAGATATTTTTATAAGAAAAAATTTTTAAAAACAGCAGATGCTTTCGATGCAATTTCTTCCATAAGTATGGTCGTTGAGAAGACAAGAGCATATCTTGAAGAACTGGAGTTGGATGATTTTGAAAAGATAAGTTCTTGTATGAACAGATTTATGAAAAATCTGAATGCTAATTCAAGCTATATTGCTAATATCAAGGAAAAGCAATATTCAACATCATCTAATTGCGATAATGCGTACATCCGTGTAGTCGAATTGAATCAACCTTCTGACGAATCTGATAAATCTATCGTTTCGTCTTTTGTATCGTCTAACGAATTCAATAAATCTATCATTACGTCTTTTGTATCATCTTTTTGTACTGAAAAAAGGGAAGAACTGCTGTTTTTCTATTCTTGCAAAGAATCCAGTGAATCATGGAAAGAACACAAGTGGCTGATTGAGAACATTTATGATAGTGATGAGTTTGCTGATTACATAATTCAATCCACACTGACAAATCAACAGCCTTCTATTATTCCTTACGAGAACTCTAATACGGTTGTTGAAGCTGTTTTCGTCGGCGGATACCAAGTTGGTAATATTGGAAAATATGATATATGTGAAACTGAAATTCCGGCATACTATGCGGATATGCCTGACACTATAAGGTATTCAACTACTATACGCCCATATTATTTATATAAGCAAGTAGATAAGGAAGAAGAACCCATTAATCTCCAAAAGAATTCTCCAAAAAAGATTGCCTTCTTTCTTACAGATGGCGAGAAAACAATAAACCACCCTAATAACAAAAGCACAATGTTTTCACTTTCTAAGTATGAAGAATTGGAAGTAGAAATAGATGATATTTATGATTTAAATGGATATACAATTGGTAAAATAAATGCGAAAGATAATAATAAGGAACAATCTTTTTATCTAACACATCGTACAGATGCATATTGCTTACGCAACCATTATACAAAATCTTTTTTGGGCCATCTCAAAAATACCGTTTGATTAAAGAAAAACAGATAGGTGCAGCAGCTGCAAGTAAACCTCCCGAATGCGTGCTGCCGCACTCCGAGGGAGATTGACACAGCAGATGTCGTGCATAGCTGTTTTTTTCTCAAAAGGGGTTTTTAGAAATGCTCTTAGTTTGTTTCTCTGTTCGGTTATGTTGTCGGGATGTAAAAATCAAGGTGAGATAAAAACAGCATCAAAATCTGATAATGAATCAAAGTCAGAAATACAAATAGTATCGGACAAAGAAGATTTATCTGAAAGTCAATCTTTTGATAAATCGTTAGATTTTCTTAAAAAAATGAAATGTCATGAAGTGCCACTATCTTTTCCGTGTAAGTTCAAGGACTTTAGTGAAGATTTTACACTTGGTAATGGTTTCTATTTTGACGAAGCAGATTATACTTTTTATGATTTGTTATATCAAGGAAATAAAGTAGCATCTGTCGGGATAGACGGAGAAAAATCAGAGCAAAACAACGACAAAGAAGTGGTCGTGCTGATTATTGAGGATGCGTATTCAGAGGTAATTATCAGCTGTTGAATCCAACCGTACACGTAAGGATTTCATTGCTGACCGTGTGCTTAATAAAGCAGGTTATTATAGTTATAGCGACAATAGTGATTGGAATGCAAATTCTGAAAAGAATATTGTTGTAGGTGTATATCGTCTTACAATGAAATCCAACTCTGACAATTTCCGCCAGTCCTCTATTCAGGGCGTAATGAAGCGTATTAAGGCTAAGGGTGCAAAGATAGTGATTTATGAGCCTACACTTAAAGATGGAGAAACATTTTTTGGAAGTGTAGTAGTTAATAATCTGAAAAAATTCAAAACTATGTCTGATGCTATTATAGCTAATCGTTATGATACTTGTCTTGATGATGTTTTTGATAAAGTATATACAAGAGATATCTTCAAAAGAGATTAATGCTTTAATAACTATCATATTGAATTAGTTTTCTGAAAACGATAAATTACTATTCGTGAGGGATTACGTGCCTTTGCGGAATGGTATAAGGAATTTTATTGTTGATAAGTATAAGTCATAGATTCACAAAAGAAAAGTCAAATGCGACATCTCACAGAGTCGGTTTCTGTGAGGTGTCGCATTTATGTTTAAAAGTTCTGTATTTTAAAACAGGGATTGAGAAGAAATCCAAAGTGGGAATTCTTGGGTATTGTCGTAATAATAGATGCTGTTTCCATTTTCATCATAAGCAGCAGCATTTATTTCATTAGTTTCTGCATTGATTGCATCGAAAGTAAAGAGCAGCAATTCTCCTGTATGGACTTCTTTTGTTTGTTTTTGACCGAAACAAGTTACTTCAACTGTCTTTATGTTTTCATCATAAGCAATAATCGGGAACAATTGTACACCTTCATCATAATAGTAATGACATAATTCACCGGTTGTTTCAATACCGATATTTTTGTCATACATACTCCATTTAGGCCAGTTTAACCAGTTGTCGTTACTTTTCCAGCCCAATAATGTTTTTTCAACTGAAACAACATCAAAACAGCTGTAACTATCGTAAATATAGAAATGAAAATTATCTTTCCATTTATAGCAGGTGATGATTTCAGATGTTTCATTTAATCGTCCGCTTAAATCAGCGGCAGACTTGGAATTTAAACGGTAACCGTTTGCATAATTCAGGCAAATAAAACAGAATAATCCGACGAATAGTCCAATTAAAGTGGTGGTTACAAATTTTCTTTTTCGTATTTTAGCTGCTAAATGAATATATTTTTCATCTTTATGTTCTTCTATGGGAATTAATTCCTTGCTGAGTGATTTATAATATTCTGAACAATTTTTACATTCCGAAAGATGTTCTATAACTGTTTTTTCACTTGATTCGGAAGCTGCATTATCCAGACAAAGAGGCATCAAATCCTGTATCATATCACATTTATATTTCATAACCATAAATCTCCTTTAACTGTTGTTTAATTTTAATTTTCGCCCTTGAAAATATAACCTTGGCTGTTGTTTCTCTGATACCTGTCAATTTTCCTATTTCCTTATACGGCAGTTCATCAAATAGACGATACATCACAACACTTTGGCTTCTTTCGTCTAAATTTGAAATTATCTCTTTTATATGAATTATCAGCTGTTTATTTTCTGTCATTGTATCAAGGTTCATATTATCGTGTTTAGTAAGAATAGCATCTTCTATGCAAGATTCTTTCGAATGAGTTTTCATGTAATTGTAATATGTGTTTTTGGCTATCTGACACAGCCATGATTTTATAGAACAGTCACCTCGAAATCGTTTCAATGACAGATATGCCTGATAAAAACTTTCTTGAGTTATTTCTTCGGCTAAATTATCATGATAATCTGTAAGTTTCAATATGTAATGATATACATAGCTGTAGTATAAATGGTATAATTCTTCAAAGTCGCCCACGGTTATTAACACCTCCTCAATTCTGTAATTATAAGCTGCTTATATCTATTAGTATCAATTTTTGGAAAAAGGTAACATAGTTTTTGAAATTTTATAAAAAACATTTCTTTGCTGTTATATTATATCATAATACTGATTTGTGTTCAAGACTGATTTTTATAACAAATGTTGTCAGAGATGGAATAAGGTGGATTTTTAAAAAGCATATTGCATTTTATATAAATATTTGATATAATAAGATAACGGATTAATGTGGTATTTTAGTAATATAATGCTAACTGATAATACGATTATTAATAAGGGGAGAATATTTATGAAAAGAAAAATACTTAGTCTGTTTCTCTGCTCGCTGATGTTGACAGGCAGCGTTTGTGGGTGTGATAGTAAATCCGATTTATCACAAAACGGAAGTTCAACAATCACTGACATACCTGCTGAAGCAATGGAAAGATTGAATAAAGCTCACGATATAGAGCCTGTAATCGCACCTAAAGAAGAATGGGATACTGAAAAAATCTGCAATTCATTTTATATAAATGGCAAACAGTTCTCTTATCCATGCACCATTAATGAGCTTGGTGAGGGTTTTGAAATTATTGATACTGAAGAATATAAGTTAAAGTATGACAAGGACAAGAAAACAGGAAGCTGTTATCTCTCATATTATGGGAAAACAGTCGTGAATGTCAGACTCTATGATTGTCAGAATATTGCTGATATATCCGATTCTCCGATTGGTGGAATGGCATTTATGCAGGATCTGAATAAAGATTACGTATTCCCTGTTTCTTTTAATGGAGTGACTATTGGCGATAATACAGAACGAGTTTTTGACAGACTTTCATTTCTGGAATCTTATAGTGATGTATGGGAAGATGAGACTGAATTTTATTCTTTTAATTATGAGAATGAGGACATAAAGATTTATTGCTTGTGTATTAACGATTGTGTTACTGATATATCATTTAATTTTAAACAGAAGTAGTTTATGTAAAGATAAATATGTAATTACAAATAAAACTTTAGGAGAATAAAATATGATAAATACAAATATATTAACAACCTGTGTGATATTGGGTTATATAAATTCACATTCAATGAAGATGATAGTTTAATTACAGTAGGTTTAAATGTTTTAGCTAATGAATAGGTTGATTCAATTGCCTATAAATTGAAATAAATTACAAGTTGGAACCTCTAAAAACATCCTCACAGTTTGATTTCGCTTGTGTTCTGGTTTTTAGAGAACCCTATAATTGAATGGATTATTTATGAGGAGGATTCTATGAAAATATTTGCATTGAGTGATATCCACGGCTCACCTGCTGAGTTCGAAGCTGCATTGAAATTAGTTGATTTATCAGGAGATAATATGCTGATTTTATGCGGCGATTACATCCACGGTTATGACAGCTATAGTGTTCTTGACAGGATTATGAAATTGCAGAGTGAATATGGAGCGGAAAAAGTAGTTGCACTTCTCGGAAATCACGAGGAATCAGCAATGAATGGTGAGTGGTCCATTACAGAGGGCGAAAAAATTGAATGTGACAAGTCGAGAGAAGATAAATACATAAGCTGGATGAATAATCTTCCCAGATATTACAAAACTGATACACAGATTTTCTGTCATGCAGGAGTATGCGAAGAAGCAGGGGAGTACTGGGAGTGGAGTACCAATGATTATGAATATACATCCAAGTATCCTGCTGAAACAGGTAAATTCTGTATGGATATTATTGCAGGTCACATCGGGACAGCTTCAATAAGCAGAAATCCTCAATTCAACGATATATACTGGGACGGCAAAAGCCATTATTATATCGACGGTTCAGTTCTGAAAAGCGGAAAAATCCCTGTGCTTATGTATGATACAGATACAAAAAGGTATTATCGTATGAGCGAAAATGGTGCATGGCCTGTACTCGCATATAACGATGAATATTAATGTTTTATGATGTGTGACGGCTTACCTGCGTCTTGATGATATGAAAGAGTTTTATTCAGATACTATTTAATAAATAAAAAACCTCGATTTATAGCTGAAAATCGAGGTTTTTATATGCTATTTAAATGCTTTTTTCTGAAAGTGTTTCCATAAGTTCAGGCAAATCACAGAATTTTTCCAATTCGGGAACAGATTGCTCAATTGTACCAAATCCGTAAGCGGCATGAATAAAATCAAGACCAGCTTTCATTGTTGCATCGTAATCTCCCTGAATATCGCCGATATACCAGGCTTTATCAAGATTATTTCTTTTTGCGATAAGAGCAATGTTATCACCCTTTTCAAAGAGATTGTTTCCGTAACATTCAATATCATCGAAATATTTGCCAAATCCGTAATAATCGAGAAATGCCTCTATATAGCCACTCTGACAGTTGCTGACAATATAGAGATGATAATTTTCTTTAAGGCGGATTAAAGTATTTTCAAGTTCGGGATAAAGATTGCCGCCGTGTTTGCGGAGATATTCATTTTCGTGGTCACAACATAAGTTCAGCAGTTCCATACGCTCATCTTTTGAAAGACTGCCGAAAAGAATATCAGCTATTTTATCCATGGTAAGCCCCATAACACCCATAATATCCTTTTGAGTTATAGCGGGTAAATCGTATTTCAATTCTCTGATTTTTTCAGTCCATGAAGCAGCAACATTTTCGGAGGAATCCCAGAGAGTGCCGTCCATATCAAATATCAAACCTTTTTTCATTTTCCTTCCACCATTCTGTTATATATTTCATCGAGCTGTATTCTGTCAGGTTTTACATCGTTGAGTATAGTTATTCTGTCAGCTCGGACAGTACGTGCTTTTTCCCATATATCAGCAAACATATCTTTTGTTATGCCGTATGATTGGGGATTTGTGGCAATACCGTAAGTTTTGAAGAAATCCAGCAGTCCAGCTGCATCTTGTCCCTGAAAAATGCAGGCAGGAATACTTCCTAATGCAACGGCAAGACCATGTGTTATTTTTACATCGGGGTAATATTCTTCTATAGCGTGAGCAAAAAGATGTTCACTTCCGCTGCAAGGTCTTGAAGAACCTGCAATTTCCATAGCAAGACCACCCATAACAAGGGCTCTTGAAAGTATTCGGATAAACACACAGCTTTTCATATTCTTTTCATCACAATGATAAACAGAATCATAACTCATTCTGCTCAGAGCATAAGCGAAATCGTCAATGCGTGATGATGTTCTGGAGGCTGAAAGTTTCCAATCAAAAAGAGCAGTATGTTTGGCAATTGTGTCGCCAATTCCCGAAAGCGTCTGGTCTACAGGAGCATTGATAATCATATTTGTGTCAACAATTATCGCTGTGGGAATTTTACATTCGAAGGTTTTACGGGCTTTTCCGTAGGTTTCAAGTACAGAAAATGGCGATGCAAGGGAATCATTGCTTAAAGAAGTTGGCATACATATATATACCGCCTTGCTTATATGTGCGGCATATTTAGCAGTATCAAGAACTCTGCCGCCGCCTATGCCTATTATTACTTTAATATCTTCAACGCAGACTTTTTTAGCAATGTAAACAGCTTCATCAAAGCTTGCATTTTTCATTGTGAATATTTCGGCATTTCCGAAATCTCTGCTTATATCCTCAATTTTATCTTTGTAAATGCTGATAAGGAATTCTTCTGATATAATCATAGCTTTCTGTCCGATTATATCGGGAATGTATCGTTTTACTATTTCTTCTGAATGAAGAAAAGCATCTTCCTCAACTGTAAGACATATAGGAAGATTAAATCTTGTATGCTGGTTCATTTGACACCTCGGTTTATTGTGTTATAGCTTATTTTTTTGGATAGATTCAAGTCTAAATATGATTTTCAGTCATACCAAACGCATGAGTGAAAAAACGGTAACAAAAAGGTTTACAAAAGGAAAAGGAAGTGGTAAAATAGAATAAAAAAGGAAAAAGGAGCAAAAAGAATGGAAGAATTTATAAAATGGCTGGAATGCATAGAAGATAA
>JAFSBM010000157.1 GCA_017437285.1 Ruminococcus sp.
CATCTCGCTTTCCTTTATAATGTATAGGGGAAATAAAAAAAGCCGAACCAATCGAGAGTAGTGACTCCCAATCAATTCGGCATAACGAACAAGAAACCGCCAGAAACTTTGTGAAAGTTTTTCTGGGTAAAAAAAAGCAGTATTCGGAAATTTTTCTCCAAATCTGCTCTCAAATCTCTTGAAAATGAAAAAACGCCCGTTCGAGTCCCAAAAACACTCGAAATCGGCCTTAGGTGATCCAAGGTTTTGCGAATAAAATTTTTGTGTCCACGTGATCTTTTTCGTCACATATAGATGGAGCTTGTGACAGGATTCGAACCTGCGACCATGCGTTGTTTATAAAGCGACGTTTCATTCATTTTAAAAAATGGGGCATCCACCCCGATTCTACGCCGTTTTCTCCGATTCTGCGGCGTGTTCCAGCTTGCCGATGAAGCGATAGTAAATCTCCACCTGCTGAAATACCCTGCCGTCCTCCGCCACTTCTTTGTGGTGCACCACGATTTTGTCAATCAGCTCATTCAGAATGGCAGCATCCAGCCTGTCGATGATCGTGTATTTCTTGATGAGATTCACGAATTTATCAGTTGCATCGCTCTCCGCTTTCAGCTGTTCAATTCGCTGCCGCAGATCGGGGAGTGCTTGCTTGATTTCCCTCTGCTCGGATTCGTACTGTGCCGACATTGCTTCATAGCGGCTTTCGGGAATCCTGCCAAGCACACTGTCCTCGTACAGCTTGCACAGAATGCGGTCGATCTCTTCGAAACGGCTCTGCTTTTTCTCGTACTCAGCTTGCAGCTTCTTCGCTTCTTTTGCGGAATCCGTCTGGAACTTTCTCTCCAGAAACGCCTTGAACTGCTTCTTGTTGTGACGATAAATCCAAAGCACACTTCGCAGGTCGATCAGCACAAGATCGTACACCGTATCGTAGCGGATATAATGAGAAGCACAGTATTCCTTGCCATGGGTCTTGTACATCCAGCAGGAATATGCCCCGTGATAAGTGCCGTCCTTTCGCTTCTTCTGCGAGTAGGTGAGGGCATGACCGCAGTCTGCACAGTACAGAAGCCCTGCGAACATCTGCACTTCGCCTGACTTGGCAGGGCGGTGCTTTGCATTCATGATCTTGTGTACCGTGTCCCACAATTCCTGTGAAATGATTGGCTCATGGCAGTGTTCCACCACAATCCAATCCTCCCTCGGACACTTCACTACTTGCTTGCTTTTCATGGACTTCGCTCTCTGCTTGCCGTAGACCAGCCTGCCGAGGTAGACTTCATTGTTCAGAATCACACGGACGGAAGTGACGTGCCAGTCAAATTCCTTTCGCCAGTAGTCTGATTTGAAGTAGTCGGGGTTGTGCTGATTAAAGTAGGCAATGGGGTTCAGTACCTTTTCTTCTCTGAAAATTCTCGTGATCTTGTTGTACCCGATGCCCTCCGCAGTCAGCCGGAAAATGCGTCTGACAACCTCTGCCGCAGGTTCATCTACGATCAGATGATGTCTGTCATTGGGATCCAGCTTGTAGCCGAACGGCGGTTTGGAACCCATGAACTGACCGGCTTTTGCCTTGGCTTTCTTGGCGGCTTTCGTTTTCTTGGACACGTCACGGGCATACATCTCGTTCATCACGTTACGCATCGGGAACATCAGATCATCTTCATTGATTGTGGAGTCATAGTGATCATCCGCTGCAATGAACCGCACGTTCTGTTCCTTGAAATGCTCCACCTGCAAGCCGACTTCAACATAGTTTCGACCAAATCGTGACAGGTCTTTCACAACCACAAGGTTGATGTTTCCGGCGTGGATGTCTGAAAGCATCCGCTGAAATGCCGGTCTGTTGAAGTTCGTACCGCTGTAGCCGTCATCACAATAGAATTCATAGCTTGTGATTTCATGACTTTGACAGTACTGTTCCAATAAGATTTTCTGCGTTTCGATGGAGACACTGCCGCCGAAGCTGCCGTCATCCACCGAGAGTCTGCAATAAAGTGCTGCGTGTTTCTGCATAATCATTCTCCTTTCGGGCAGCGGACACGCATAGCCTTGCACCAACAGTATACCACACCTGTCAGTGCAAAGCAAGCTGAATTTGTCCGCCGCATTTATCTTTGTGCAACCTCAATAAGCGGTTGCTTGGAATTTGTTCATATCGCAGAAGCGTTCTTCCGATGAATCATTTCCTCGAACTCGTCCGTCACAGTCCCGACTTCATCTCCCGTTTCCAGTCTGCGGAGCATGAGAGCGGAGAGCGATTTCGCAGCACTGGTCTGTCCCTCAAAGACAGACCACACACGGTATGTTACGCCGTTCAGATAGTGGTCATGGTATTCGAATCCCTGAAGATCGGTCTGATTCTGGCACTGTGCAGGTTCGAGGGTGTAGTCTCTTTTTCTGATTTCTCCGATAACTTTTCTTTCCATAGTCCTCCAATTCTCCGAACAAAGTCGGATTGCATCTTGTTGTTCCTATAAATCTGATACTCATTTTAGATCGTCCTTTGGTACAATATTAGCATAGTCTTAACTTCTGACTCAGTGGTGACAGGCTATGCTTATTTTAGTATAATAAGAAGGTAATGGACTGACGGATCGTCCTTAGAACTTAGCGTTCGTTGATGAAAGCGTCAGCCGCCTTCTTATTATCAAATTCGATTAAGCAGGTTGTACCTGCTGTGAAAGTTCATAGCAGCGTTCGTGTAACTAACCAAAATGAATTTTAATAAGCTCCTGAGCGGAAACATTACATATTATTTTCAGAAAGCAGGTATCATTATGATCAGTGTTGGCATTGACGTTTCAAAAGGAAAGAGTACAATTTGCATATTAAAGCCCGGTGGTGAGGTTGTCAAACCGCCTTTTGAAATTGAGCACACTGCCGATGAACTGGATTCTCTGATTTCCATTATCAATTCATTTGAGGAGGAAACCCGTGTTATTTTAGAAGATACAGGTCATTATCATCTTCCTGTCGCTTCATATTTATCATCACACGGCATTTTTGTTTGCTGTGTAAATGCACTCAGAATGAAAAAATATTGCTCCCAGAGTATTCGTCGTGCTAAGACCGATAAGATTGATTCGGCACGAATTGCATCATTCGGCATCACTTACTGGTCGGAACTAATCCGAGCTTATGAATCTCCCGATACATATGATGAACTGCGTTTTCTTGCCAGACAGTATTATCAGATTACAGCTATCCTTGTAAAGGCAAAAGTAAATTTCAGCAATCTGCTTGATCAGGTTATGCCCGGTATATCCAACCTCCTTCAGAATCAAGGAGATAATCACAAGCTGACTGAATTCGTAAACCGATACATTCATGTTCAAGCAATTCTTGATATGGGCGAAAATAAATTTACCGCCGATTACTGCAAGTGGGCAAAGAAAATGGGATACCGCTGTAATGAACGTAAGGCAGCAGAAATCTTCGCCCTTGCTCAAAACGGTATCCCATCGCTTCCTAACTCCCAATCCGTCAAAATTGCTGTTAGGGAAGCCATCAAAGTGATTCACTCGACAGAGGAATCACGCAATACCATTTTAGCACAAATGCAGATGCTTTGCAAGACCTTGCCTGAATATTCTGTTGTCAGAGAGATGAATTGTATCGGAGATGTCCTTGCGCCTCGTATCATCGCTGAAATCGGTGATGTGCGCCGTTTCAGAAACAAGCATTCCCTTATTGCTTATGCTGGTATTGACGCACCACCGTATCAGTCCGGTGCGTTCAACGCTTCGGAACGGAAGATCTCAAAACGAGGTAATGCTTATCTGCGTAAGACGGGCTATGAGATTATGCAGTCGCTTATTAAACACAAGCCGATTGACGATCCTGTCTATGATTTTATTCTGAAGAAACGAAGCGAGGGCAAATGTGGAAAAGAAGCTATGATTGCAGGACTTAACAAGTTTCTTCGTGTTTACTACGGCAAGGTTATGGAACTTTACTCCGAACATTGATTGTCGTCTCAAGTACATACTCATCAGGCGTTTGAATATTTCCTTCAAACGTCAGCTTTGCTATACCGTTTTTTGCTTTATTTCTTTTTTTAGATTTGGTTATTTTGCCTATTGATTTTTCTTAGCAGGTTTCATCTTAATTTTGTTTTGTGGGGCATCATCCCATGTGCATCCCCAACGCTTCCTTGCGTCGGATTTCCTCTGCCAGCACCTTACTGTCACTGTGCCGTTCGATGTCCTCATCTTCTGACGGCTCATCCATTATCGAAGCCACATCTGCAATGCCAGCGATAAGATCAGCAGCACCGTCTGCGAAATCACAATCGCTCTGAGCATTTTCAATTGCGTTCTGTGCTTCCATTCTTCTAATTTTTTCCGCTGCGAGGAGAATTCCTCGTTCAGTTTCCCAGCCTGTAATGACAGCTTCTCCGATTGGCTGATTAAGCTCGTCAGAGAGTTCGTTGTCTGCTCTGCTGTGATTTGCTGAATGTGTCTGCACTCGTTTTCCACCTGATCGAACAGTGCTTTCTGATTGTTCAGATAAATTTCCATTCCAGCTTTCGTCATCAACGTTCCCTGTAATTCCAACAGGTTCTCCTGTACCTCGCAGGATCTTTTCAGCAGGTTGATCACCGCCGTCCAGTTCCGGTTGTCCACTGCCACCATGGGCATGGTTTCCTCTGCCGCTTTCAGGTCGGATTTGTTCAGTTCCATCAAAGCATTCACGTCTAATTTTGAATTCATACTCCATCATCTCCTTTGCAAATTTCTCGCCGTGCAATTTAGCACAACGGCACTTCCTACCGTTAGGGCAAGTGTAAGTGATATACTTCCGTGAATCCTCCCACCTCACACCGTAGCCCAATTGCTTCATCATGAACACAAACTGCTTACGGCTTTTCGCCTGTTTCATCACCTCCGTGACCGCATTCATCAGCTGAAACTTCCAGCTCTCGCCACGCACAGCTGATCGATATTCACGGTCTGACAGCACATCTTTTTTCTTCTGCTGTTGTCTGTCCAGCACCGCCACGCTATACTTCATACAGATTTCATCGGACAAGTCCATCAGCTCCTGCACGGTGTTTCCATTCGAATGATACTTCTTCCCATCTTCAAAGCTGACGGAATTGAACACGATGTGCGAATGGATATGCTCTCGGTCGATGTGCGTTGCCACCATGCACTCATATTTTCCGAATGCTTTTTCTGCGAGTTCCACCGCAATCCGATGTGCAAGCTCCGGCGGAGTACCATCACCTTTCGGAAACGACTGCACCAGATGATAATACATCCGACCGCTGTTCTTGTGATAGGTATTCTTCGTTGCGAGCATTTCTTCGTAGGCAGTCGGTGCGGAACAGTTCAGAGCCGTTACATACTGCTTGTCCTCAGACTTGGTTTTCTCCGTCCTTGTAACGTAGGCAAGGACATTTTTCATGCCTCCGGCGGTCTGCGTTTTGCTGTTGATGAAATGGATAATCGGCATCAGCGCACCGCCTTTGCAATCTCACACAGGGCAGAGGTAGCACGTTCGTGCTGTGTAATCAACTCATCCAACCGTACTGATTTCAGCCGTCCCATGTTACCGAGCAGTGCAATCTGATTCAGATTTTGCCCGATGGATTTCTGCTCTTTGAGCACATCCGCAAGTCCATCGGCAGTGACGATTTTCTTACCGAGTGCCGACCGAATCACGAAATCACTCAGTGTCAATCCATGCTGACGAGCCTTGTTGTAAATCCGCTGACGCTCGTCCTCGGTGCAGCGGATTGTGATTGTTACGTTTCGTTTTCTCATGGCATCACTCTCCTTCTTTTTCTTTTCAGTTTATGATTACTTTCAACGTGCCGATACGATGACTATGTGTTCACAGGAACTATGCGGAGGCACAATTGGGAACGGCGGCTCGTCGTAAGGGGTTCGGGTTCTCCCGACCAGTTGCGTTCGGTGGGCCGCTATGCGGACTGCCGAATGCGATGCTGGCAAATCCAATAGATTTACTTTCGACAGATTACAAATCCTTGCATTTTAGATGAGAGTATCATCCGTCCACAAACATCACACTTTTTGAGGGTATTAATTTCTTTACATAGTGAGTCAATTTGATAAAAAAGCGACCAAGCTTGTCGCTCAGTCGCTTCATACAGGTATTCTTATTATTATTATGTGGTTCCCAACAGTTCCTCCCAAGTTGCGTCACTGCCAGATCCCTGAGCCGCAGCATAGACCAGAACCGCCGCCGCATCTGCTGCATCCAGCGGAGAATCAGTGCCGCCGTCCGTGGATTCGCCGTTTACATCGGCAAGGAAGTAAGCAAATCGTTCCATGGTTTCATCTGTGTCGGAATATAGAACAGCAGAGCCGGATGCACCGCATTCTGCGGCATAGACAAGGATCGCAGCAGCATCGGCTGCATTGGTTTCACCATCCATGTTGGCATCGCCCTTAACGCCGATGTAAGTAGAAGCGGCAACCGGAATTTCCATTGTGCCATACTTATCCGTGCACTCGAATACAAGATCATGCAGACCACTTTGACCGGAGAATTGTTCGGCGGGGGTGGTGCCCTTCAAGTCGAGTGTACTCCAGTCGGTGAGGAGTTCGGGGGTGCCATAGGTTCGGGTAATGTTGTTAAAAGTATAGCGTGTGATAGAAGTAACAAAATTGGTTTGGGAATCATGAGAGAAACAGAATTTTGGCGTATTCAATTCGACCTCATAGAAATATGTATCCGTTTCCGATACCTCTACCGTAGTGAATCCGCCTTCACATTTCGGACAAACAGCATCAATCCAAATAGTTCCGTTACAATTGCTGCATTTGGTTGTACTCGTAGACGACCCCCTTCCGTCACACGCATCACATCTTACAGAACTGTTCTCGTAATTAGAGCCTGTTCCGCTGCAGCTCAGACAAGGAAGGTCGCCGATCCCTGCGTAGTAGGCACGACCATCACCACCACAGGTACTGCACACACCTGTGGAATAGCTGCCTTTTCCATTGCATTCCAAACAAAGGTGGCTGGATGTGACATATCCATTCTGGCAATACATACACTCCTCCAAAATTGTACCACTGTTTGTGCAATATGTGCATTGTGTGCTCCATGCAGCATAGAGTGTGACGGACAAATCGGAGTTATAAGAATCTCCGGGAAAAAAGACAGCACAACCATTGGGGCGTAATGCCCACCCTAAGAACAGATATCCTTCTCTTTTGGGACAATTCTCTGACAAAATGAGTGTTTGCTGAGAAGTTTTAACTTGTGCTTCGGGCACATCACTGCCACCATTGGGATGAAAGGTGACGATATAATCCGCTTCATCCGGCAGAATCCACACCGCATAAAGCATAATATCCTCATGGACTACAAAGGAATCTCCAACAGCATATTTCATTGTGCCATTGGGAGAATCAGACCATCCACTAAACAAATAGCCTTCATATGTGGGAATCACATTTGGAATGAGCATCTCAGCTCCCTGTGCTGCACTTTGTGCTTTAGGCTCGCCTTCGCCGCCATTTGCATCATAACAGATTTGATAAATAGGTATGACAACAACTGTAAACGAAGCTGTGGCTATGGCATCCTTCTGTATTCCATGATCGTAGTACGGATAGGCAACTGTAAGTGTTTTCGTGCCGTCGCAGTTACTGTCAAAACCTGTGATGGTCAATTCTGATTGCTCTAAATTTTCGATAATTTCCGTAGTCGTAATTGCATCATTGTAAATTGTCTTGCGAGTGATGTCAACCTGTATCCCGGTCAAGTCCAGACTTTCACCAATGAGATAGCTTGTTTTATCGGGTAGAGCGACTATCTCCATCTCACACTGAGAATCGGTAATGCACAGAATTTCCGCATCTGTCGGATTTTCGCTTTTCATGACACGAACTACCGCTGCGGAACGCAGAAACGGCTGCACACCCATAGTCGCCACAGTAGTGGGAATGGTCACCTCAGTTAATTTCTCACAATAATAAAAAGCATTGCTGCCGATATGTTTCACGCCTTCGGGAATATTGACTTCAGTTAAGTTGCTACATTCTCGGAACGCTCGATCTCCAATAATTGTGACACTGCTCGGAATGATGACTCGGGTCAAACTAGTGCAGCCCCAGAACATACCATCTCCAATCACTGCTATACCGTTAGGAATAGTGGCTTCAGTCAATGCAGGACAGGAAGTGAATACATGCTCTCCCATCGTTCGGATATTGCAAGAAAGCCTCACCTGCGTTAGGCTTTCACAGTATCCGAATGCATATCTTCCCAGATAGGTCACACTGTCCGGAATATTCACAGTTTTCAGACTCTTGCATTGGTAAAACGCCATTTGTTCAATGCTTGTTACGGTTGCCGGAATGCTGACCTGCGTCAGATCATAGCAATGGCTGAATGCCCTGTCTGCGATCCCTGTAACTGGAACTCCGTCAATTTTCGCCGGAATCGTTATCGAAGTCACGGAGGCATCGCAGCCGGTGATTTTGATATAACCGCCGTAGTCCGCATAATTCAGATACTCCGGCACCTCCTCACTGCTCACCTCCGCACCCACATAAACGGATTCCGTTGTTGTTTCCTCCGTTGCTGTTGTCTGCACAGTCGTTTGTACCGTCGTCTGCGTGGTTTCAGTTGTCTGTGTCGTTTCCGAAGGTGCTGTGGTGTTCTCCGTTGTTTGCTGTTCGACGTACACGATCTCTGTCAGATTATCGCATCCCGAGAAGGCATACTCGGAATAATTTGTCACGCTTGCGGGAATGACCACTCTTGTCAGGCTGTCACAGTCATAGAATGCCTGCGTTTCGATCGTGGTCACAGTGTTCGGAATACTGATCTCTGTCAAGCTTGCGCAATTGGAAAATGCCCATTTTTCGATACTTGTCACACCCTCTGGGATGGTAAGAGCTGTGATTCCGCAATTGCTGAAGGTTGACATTTTAATATTTGTCAGTCCCTTTGAAAGTGTTACATCCGTCAAATTCGCACACGAATGGAACGCAGACTGCCCGATGCTGGTGACACTGTTGGGGATCACGACCTCAGTCAATGCAGTACTGCCAAATGCGTAATTGCCGATTGTTGTCGCTCCATCCGGTATGTTGATCTCTGTTAGATTGGAACACTGATAAAATGCACTGTTTCCAATTGTGGTTACCCCTTCGGGAATGGTGACTGCAGTCAGACTGGAGCATTCACGAAATGCGTTTTCTCCGATGGTTGTCACCGTGTCAGGAATAGTGACTTCTATCAGGTTTGTGCAATAAGAAAATGCATCCAGAATCACCGTCACGGGCAGTCCCTCGATTTCTGCCGGAATTTCCATGGAAGTAACTTCCTCATCGGAACAATTGGCAATCTCTACATGATCGTCATAGGCATGGTAGGACAAACCATTGTAATCTCCAATACTGTTCGGTGCAGTGAATAACGTCTTCGGTGACACCTGCATAATATCCGTCAGTCCGCTACTTTCCGCAATGACTCCAAGTCCACTTCCTGTTCCTGCATACACTGTCATCACAGCAGCCAGAACTCCTGCCAGCAGTTTTTGTCCGCATTTCATATCTGCATCCATCCTTTCAATTTCTGCTTCATGTTGACTTCAAAAGTCTTTGAATTAATTATAGCACACCTATTGACAATATGACAGCTTTCCTGATAAAATTTGGCAAGATGCACAAATTATGAAGAAGAAAATTAGCTTATGTTCCATTTTCGTTAATCTGTGGCAATTCTGTGCGATGCTTCATTTGCAATTTAAGGGATATTGCTTTATACACAAAAAGAAACCTCGAAAACAACGTGTTTCCGAGGATTCTTCTTTGTCAGTCTTGCTCAAAATAGATGACATTGAAAAGCGACGATTCTACGAGGCTTTTCAAGCATCCCATTGCTTGGAGAGCTTATTTTTTTTGCTCAACGGTAACGACTTCCGAACCCCTGACCTCAGTTGATATGGAGTTCTTTTCTTGCAATCAACTTGAACCCCTCACTTTCCTCAGCAAGGTATTCGTACAGATCTTCCGGTGAGGTCAGCAGATAAACTTCGAGTTTGTTGCCCTTGGGAATTCCAAAGAAGTATTCATCGTTCTCATCTCTTTCGTAGAGATAATCACGGATTACCCCGAAGCAGTCGAAGGTGACCACAGTGAGCATTGTAATCAGATCCTGCTGAAACTCTGTTTCTTGCATAATGCACTCTACGCATTTATCGGGAAGGTCACCGCTGCATTCCAGAAGTTCCTTTTTGTCATCTACGTTCTTCATCAGCATAGAAACAATTGCCACAAATGTTGTTTTGAAATCATCATATTATTTCCCTCCATATTTTCGGCTTACACCATGCTCATACCCTCGTTGGGTTCTTCGTCCATTTCCTCGGCGGAGCAGATTTCCACATACTCGCCAAGAATGTTCAAAGCCTCGGAATAACTTCCGGAGGCTGTCACTCTGCTTTGCATTTCCTTTGCCTGTTCTCTCATGCCGTTTTCACGGAGTGTCCTGCTTGCCATACCAAGCAGATTGAAAATGTTGCCGTCTGAACCGATCAGCGGACACTTCGGTTTCTCATTCATCGCCATGATATTCCTCCATCATTTCCCTCAGTTCAAGCTTTTCGCTGTCGATATAATCCTTTGCCAGCTGCTCTGCTTCATGGATGTCATTTTCCAGAAGCTCATAGCCGACTGCTGCATAGATGATGTCGACAGCGTTTTTCTTTTCCTTGCTGTCATAAATCTCAATCATGAAGCCATCGCAC
>JAFSBM010000158.1 GCA_017437285.1 Ruminococcus sp.
CAGTGCTTTTTTGACAGCATCAAGACTTTTCTTGATAACGCTTATATCACCTTTGCTTCTTCTCTTGATACTTTACTCGCCTTCAATTTTGAATGCCTTGATGCATCAAAATGTATAAATTGAAATAGAGGGTAGTATAAGTATACTCTGGTGAGTAGCTTGACAGCACATATGATTCAAATGGAAATCAAATAAAGTACTACGAGTATGATGTCAACAATAGAATACAAGGGATGCCAAGAGATGGAGAACGCTTTGTAGGAGACGATACAGGAAATATATATTATACTAACGATCATTATAGAACATTGTAGATTAAAGAAATTATATAAGCTGCGGTCAAGGATAAAAACTGCCGCAGTTTATATTAATTATCATTGTTGTTAGGAGTATGTTATAAATGGGAAATAGTATAAAAACTATTGATAATAATATGGTTGCTTATATAAACAGAAATAATACATTTGTTGTTGAGATAAATGGTGAAGAAGTAAAAAATGAAAAGGATTGGCTATATCATGGCAGAGAAATTTCATTTTCCAGTTTTTTTAGAAGAAGAAAAAAAGGTTGTAGAATGGTTTGATGGTGCTTACGGCTATTCAAGAGATTATTTTATGAATTGGGAACGATACGAAGATTGGTTAACTGATTTATCATGGGTAAAGCAGAATAGTATTATATTGATTATTAAGAATTATTCGAAATTGTTGATTGAATATTCTGAATCAAAAGAATACATTATGAATAATTTTAAAAATGTAATCCTTCCATGGTGGGAAAAAGATGTCGTGATGTATATGGTAGGCGGAAGAAAAAGAGACTTTAATATTTATCTTATAGCATAAAGTTTCATTAAAATTTTCAAATAGTTTTATTGAGGAATATGAGTATGACTATGCAGGAAATCGTATAAGCAAAACAACAGGTACAGAAACAGCAACATATCTCAATGATAACTCTGTTCTGACAAATGTGCTTGTTGAGCTTGATGCAGACGGAAATGAAAAGTGCTGGTACACAAGAGGAATTGAAATTATGGGCTATATTCCATACTGAAAGTGTCAAAAAACGTATTGAAGCGAATATCGAACATGGATATGAAAAAAAGCATGCTCAAAGGCAAAGTGCTGAACAATTTCTCATTAAAGTTATAGAGAATATTCTGAAAGATAGATAATAAGATTTGTGATATTATATTAATTCCTTTGAATTCGCTAATGTAAATTTGTTGGCGGATTCAAAGGATAACAAGGAGTGAGAGGAATTAGATCTAAAAGGGAAAAAATACAATCCACCAAATGGCAATAAAAGAGATAATGGATACAAGCTTATTCAATCGTTAAAACAAAATCCAGAAAAATTTTGCTTTATAGAGCAATTGTTTGAAGAATATGATCATTACGGTTTGGATCTTTCTTCATTGGCTGAACTTCTTCAAGATAAAAATGATAGAATACGGTGGATTGCGGTTTATATCTGTCACGATTTAGGTTCGGCTGCATGGGACGAACTTTCAGACTACATAATTCCACTGTTAAATGATAAGGATATCAGAATTGTAAAGTATGCTTTAAAGATGTCTGCATATTATCCTTACAGACAAAACTGTTTGATTGCTTTTAATTATTTGAATCATAGTGAACAGGTAATCAGATTAATGGCAATGGAAATACTAGCTTCTTACAGGACTTTTACACTTAAATATATGTTGGAATATTTTTCCGACAAGGTAGAAACAATTTATCAGGAATATGTATCTATTCTGCTTTCAGCAGATAAGATGAGTGAAGATGAAATCAATAATCTGATAAATTGTGATAATCAAATCAAACAGAAACTTGCGATTATAATTGCTTGTAAATATCCTGAAAAGTTTGCACAAATAATTCAACAAGATTTTAAAGATGATGATATAAATCAATATATACTTAACAAAATGAAATAATGATGCTACTATAGAAATGTTTTTGAATTATTTTATGATTTCTATCATTATATGAAAACGGAAAAAACATATTCAAATTGTTTATTAAGTGGACTCATACGAGTCCACTCTTTTTTCTTGACAAATTCAAAATAATATGGCAAAATAAAAATATACAGCGGTGAACAGCTCGACAGCACAACTGGACTTTATTATCTCCGTGCGAGATATATGAACCCCACAACAGGTACGTTCATTACACAGGATACCTATCAGGGTACTATCTTTGACCCGACTTCTAAAATAGCAGAGTGGTTAGAATCATTCGACTGGAGTAGTGTGTATGTTCCCGATAACAAGAAATGATGAGGTATTAAATGGAAATTGTAGGCTATAATAAAAATTATGATTTTACAAATCATCTGAATGAAGCCACTATAACTTGTACATACGATGAACTAAAAGAAATTGCATCATTTATAGATGATATATTAAAAAGTGCAAATGAGAGTAATCCTACATGTTGTTTGCATCTTCGTGATTTTACTAAAGATTGGGATAAATCATCATCTGATTTAAGGGCATCTCTAAAAACCCCTTTTGAGAAAAAACAGCTATGTACGACATCTATTTCGTCAACCTCCCTCGGAGTGCGGTAGCACGCCTTTGGAAGCTTTTCTTGCAGCTGCCGCACCTATCTGTTTTTTCTTTAATCAAACGGGTTTTTAGAGATGCCCTAAATTTAAGACCACGGAATTAAAAGAATTCCGTGGTCAATAAATCATTTTATCTGTTCTAAAATAATAGGGTCCTTAATTTTATTATCCTCTGCAAGGAAAAGCATTTTTGTTATAATTTCCGCAGTTTTTGGATCCTCATCTGCAAATGGCAGGAATATTTTTCCTCTGTGCTGACTATGTACGGGAAGAATATTTATCATCGTACCGCCTTTTTTATGAATTACACCGCTGCCGAGATTTAACGTATATTCACCATATTTTCCGCTGATGTGAGCATGATGACCTTTTATCTCCACATTTGTAAGCTTGAAAAGAGACAATGTAAATTCAATAAGAGCTGCTCGCATTTCAACTGTAGAGTGACTTGTTTCTGGATCAACTCCGCCAGCGTGTGCAACACTTACTGCAAGATCCACATCACGCATAACCTCAGAGAAGATTATATCAGGAACATCTTTTATAACAATTGCCTTTCCTGTTTTTCTATCAGAAAATTCAACCCATTCCAGCGTAGGTGCTTCTATATCAGCAGGTGTAAACCAATCGGCAATTGCATAAATTCGTGCAACTATATTTTCCTTGTAGTAAATTTTCTGTAAGCCGTCCTCAATATCTGCTACCCAACGTCTTGTTTTAAGACAAGCAACAGTTTTTGCGGGCTGAATCTGATTTCCTGCATAACGGAGCGAATGTGTCATTTCCGCTTCTTCATCAGTCTTTACATAAAGTTCTCTGAACACCTGACGGAAAGGCTGAACAAGCTGATTATCAAACAGATATTTCTGATATTCCGACCAATGCCCGTCCTTGTAAATCGCATATGGGTGAGCAATAGTAACTTTTTCATTATCTGAAATATTTACAGAATTTCCTGTATAATCTACAAGATTATTTCCCTCAAGAAAACCTATTTTTTCGCCACAGACAAATACAAGATTTTTGATAATCGGTAAAACAACAGGGTTACTTCTGAGGTTATTTAACTCCCCTGCTGTGAATTCTGTACTATCTTCCATTGCCTGCTCAAACATCATTTTTGTGCGGCGATACTGCTCTGTAAGCTTTTTCTTTGTTTCTGTAAGTCTTACAACATACTCATTCTTTTTAAGCTTGGCAGGTATGGATTTTAGCTGTTTTCCGTTCTTTGTACAAATAATTTCAGTCTTGCCTGATTCATCTACACAAAGTCTGAATACTGTACTTTCGATTTCTTTCTCCTGGAAAAGTTCTTGACTGTCGTCAATAAGCTTCGTTTCCATTCTCAATGTAAGTCGTGTTACATCAGCATATCCTGCATTGATTGACAAATTCTGCATTGCTGTTTCTACAGCCTTTTTTTCGCTTGCACTTCGCTGGGAGCCGAATTTCTTACTTTCTTTAAGGAACTGCTGTAAATACAGATACCTTGCACAGATGTCATTTTCATTTTCAATTGGTATAATTGCATATGCCATAAGCAAATCCTTATTTCGCTTTTCTGCAATTGTCTTTACTGTATCGGTTGTATTCATCTTACCAAGAGCAGCGTCTGCATATTTTCTTGCTCTTGAATGTTTTGTACCGTCAGATATGTATTTTGCAGCGTCATATATCATATCAAATCGCTTTTGACCAAGGGTTTCATAGGCATTTCTGAACCATTCAATATCAAAAGAGCCTGCATTGAGTTCCTCCGGTGTAAGCGGAGTATGCTTTGCAATAATAGCCTTTCGCTTATCATCAAAATTCTCGTTCATATGAGCAATGAAGTAATAACAAGCTGATGTAAATCCCTCCCAGCCGAGATACTCACCCACAATATCAAGCCATTCAGCAGAATACATTGCCGCTTCAATAAGACGTTTTTCAGTTATATCAGTATCTGCCAAAGCTTCCTTTAATTTTTCGGCATTATCCTCGTAATCAGGCACGCATACACCTAAAAGATGACTTAATGCCCCCTTTTTAGTTGTCTTATCACGCCATATAGAGCGTTCAAGTGGCAGTTCTCCCAATGCACAAAGAATCTTTACAAAATTATCTATTCCGTATATACGGTTTATTCCCTCTATAGACTGCGAATATTCTGTTTCAAGGTCGCCTCGTTTAAGTTCTTTGTCAAGAACTGTATTTATCAGCTCATTGTATATTTTTCCGCCGAAAGCAATGAGCTTTTCCTGCTCCTCAGTAAGTTCCTGTAAATTTTCACTTCTGATAAATTCACGGAATACAGAAAGTCTTCTTCTGCGTATCCAGCTTGCACCTCTTGTTGCCATAGGTGATTCGAGTTCTCTTGCACCTGCATAAATAAATGACACATCAGAAAGTGCATTCTGAAGCAGCGGAGTATTATGATAATCAGCAATCTTTACTGTAAAAAACTCTCTATACATCTGCGTTTTTGTAATTACCTTGTAGTATGCAGCATGGATATATTGAATTATATCTAATTTAATATAATCAGACAAATTAAGATGAAAAGCTCTGCCGTATATATGGGAAGAACGAAAATCTTGTCTATGCTCCAATGCATATCTTATGGGAAAAACTTTCATTCGAAGTTCGTTGCTTATTCCTTTATAGTTCAGACCTTTCAAAAGAATTCTTACGGGATAATAAGATAAAAGTGATTTTTCTACAGGCTCTGTACCGTTGTTTATTTTGGCTTTGATTAAAATGCTGTCCATAGAAATAAGCTTATTAATAAACGCTGATGAAACATAGAAAATTTCTTCTCTGTCACAATTCTTTGAAAAAAGATACTCGCATATGCTGTACATTCTGATGAAATGTTCATAATCATATTGCTCTGTAAGCTGTTTACCGATTATGTTTTTGAGAATCTTATTGCACGACTGCGAATATTCATCGTAATTACCCTCATTGCAAAGAGATACAAGCATACTGTAAAGAACAACAGGAGATTTTATTTCCTCATCATAAAATTTATCCCAGTATTCTCTGAACGGCATTACACGTTCGCCATTTTCAAGTGTAACAAGATTACTTGTTGTACCAAGAGTTACAGTTTCACCATTATAGGCGTATACAAACTCCTCGTCTGCGTGACTGCTGATAAGTTCGTCAAGCTTTATCAACGCTTTTCGCCATTTTGGTTTGAATTCCATACGTTTGCTGAAATATTTGTCAAATACCTGCTCCGCTTTTTTTATGAATTCCTTATCAATTACGGGAACATACACATCATCATCTGAATACAAAACAGGAGTTTCATCAGCTTTATTCATAGAAAGAATATTCTCTATAAGTATTTTTTCAGCCGAAGATGTAGTTTCACTCAGTTTTACAAAAGGCAGACATTTTTCAAAAAGAGATTTTTTATTTTCATCCTTTGAAAGCTGCATTATAATATCAAGTGCAGCAACACGCTTTTCTTCTTTTTTGTCAGATATGAGTTTACTTACAGAATTGAAAAGTCCGTTGTCATTCTGTTTCATAATAAGCTTTATGCAGTTTGAACGCATATCAGAATTTTTATATCTCAGCATATCTTCAAGCTGACTTATATTTTCCTCTGCAAGCTCAATCTGATTGATTAAAGCAAAAGCCTCACGGCGAGTCCAGCTCTCTTTATCGCACACTTCTGCTGTCAGAATTCTTCTCTGTTCTGCTGTTTCAGGCTTTGTAAGAAGAAGTGTCATCATTGTATTTCTGCCAAGTTCAATTTTCGGAATAAGTGGAGCAATTTCATCTATTTTGTCATTATTGCGTAAGGCACTGGCAATATATGCAAGCCTTACAATTATATCTGAACAAGTAAGACTCGCACCATACCAAGGGAAAATACACGGGAAATAATCAAAGGATTTCTTTGTCATTCCCTTATATATTTCCATTAAGATACCGTAGATTTTTTCAGCTTCTTCGGAGTTTTCAAAGAACATTTCAAGGCTTGCATATCTTCTGACTGAACCATATGGAACTTTTTCAGAATTATTTTCATTAGTAATCTTTCGACTGACACAGCCTGTGCAGTTCCACATAATATTTTCCATATATACAGCAAGTATCTCTTTGTCATCCTTGTGTTTTTCAATTACTTTCTTTGCAACTATATTTGAAAAATATACACTATCAAGCTGTGTTGTTACATATCCTGCAACAAGAATCTGATGACGGCTTCCATTAAGGGAATAATCCTCTACTTTTTTAAGCAAATCAAGAGTTTCGTTAAAACCTATTGACCACAGAGCAACGTAAATCTTCATTGTATCCTCAGAAGAAAGATATTCCTCACGTGTTTTTTCATCGTGGAGGCAGTCATATATAAGATTTACTGATTTATCGCTTATTCTTTCGAGTTTTGGAGTTTCTTCATCAATAAATCCAAGCCATGTTCCAACTGCACGTTTTACAGATGAAAAACGAATAAGCTTATTTTCAACAATTACATCTAACAAAACAAGAAATGCTTCCTTTGTGCCTGTGTCCATAGCTTCACATATAGACTGACGCAAACCCTCCTGCAAACGTGCAGCAAGCAGAAGTTTACCAAGCTTTTCATGAAGTTCAGCATTGTGACATTTGGTTACAGCTGAAATAATAGTATGGCTCATTGTTATTTCACTTTCACACATAATTACATCTGATACAAGATTAATTACACGCTGATTTCCCATATCAATTTCCGCAGCTAAAAGAGAATCCATAAAACGAGAGTGATTATAAGAAGTATATTCCAGATGACAAAGCTGTTCTTCTGTCAGATTTTTTTCTTCAATAATATCGCAGATGTCAGCATCTATCTTGTCATATTGATACAATGTGCCGAGAAACTTCATAACATTGTTGCAAACTTTCCACCACTCCGCAGTTCTGAATGAACGTCGGCTATAGCTATCGGAATATCCCCATTTATGAAGATTATCAATAACATGATAAAATACCTGTTCACGTCCGGGATATATTACTCCATTGAAAAGCTTTTTACATTCTGCTTTGAAAAAATCCGAAGGAACCTTATATGTTCCGTCATTAATTCCATTTAAAAATTTATTGTACAAATCCGACTTCATTCTATCCGATGAAGATTTTATAGAATCCACAATAAACTCTTTCAGATTTTCAGGTAATTTTTCTTTTGCGGCAGTTTTCATTTCATTCCATTTTTCATTATATCTCTTGCTTATCTCCATTTTTTCACTATCTGTTAAATTTGGCATATTACCACATCCTTCCTGTAAGCATCGTTAATCTTATAAATGTTACACTATCATTTTCATTCAGATTTATGCTGTCAGATAATGTTCCTACTTCATTTTCTCCGATAAAAATTCTGTACAATCCGTCTTCATATGACTGCAAAGCATTTTCAATTGCTTTTGTTTCATCAGTTCTTTTTTCACCATAATTTATCCCAAAAGCAATTTTGCCTATTTCGCTCATATCATTTATATTCTCATTTGAAAGCGGAACTGTAGTTTCACCCTTGTCCACACGTGAATTATACTCCCCTACACATACTCGCACCGACTCGATTATAAGTTCAGCGACGGTATGCGGTGTATTCTGTAAAGAAAATGGCACTTCCGCTATCTTATTTTTCTTTTTTCCCAATTGTTTTATATTTACTTTTATATTCATAAACATATCCTTTCTGACGTTTTATTCTATTATAACATAAATATTGTTTATTTGCAACATTTTTTGTTCAATTAACAGAGCATTTTTTAAAAAAACAGTGAGAACGCTTTTAAATGACGTTCTCACTGTTTTCGTTTGGAGTATACAATGCCTTGAATTTATTTTCTTTTCGGCAATATCACTGTAACAGAAGTACCCTTATTCTCCTCGCTCTGAATTGCAATTTTTCCACCGTGATACTGAACAGAATGTTTAACGATAGAAAGCCCAAGACCTGTACCGCCTGATTTTTTCGAGTGGCTCTTATCCACACGATAAAAGCGTTCGAAAATTCTTGCGTGATGCTGTGGGGCAATACCTATTCCGTTGTCGGAAACTGTGAGTGTTGCTTCTTTTTCTGTATCTGATACATTAATCTCAACCTTGCCGCCGTCGGGAGTGTATTTAATACTGTTGTCGCAAAGATTATAGATAACCTCAAAAAGCAGGTGCTTTACGCCGTAAATATTTCCGCTGTCACCTGAAACGGAAAGTGTAATATCCTTTTTATCTGCACTGTCACAGAGAACTCCGCATACCTCCTTTGCTATGTCATAAAGCGAAATATTTTCTTTTTGCAATTCGCTCTGTTCGTCAAGCTGTGACAGCCTTATAATATCATCAACAAGGGTTACGAGTCGTGTCGCTTCTTCACGGATATGCCCTACAAATCTTGGCATATCCTCCTGCTTTACAAGTCCGTTTTCGATAAGTTCAGCACTTCCAGTAATAGTCTGAAGCGGAGTTTTAAGTTCGTGGGAAACATTTGCCGTAAACTCTCTGCGGAGTCTTTCAGCGTCAGCCTGTTCTGTTATGTCAAATGCAAGAACAACCGCACCGACAGTTTCTCCGTCTGTTTCAATACGGCTTATGTCGAACTGATATTCTTTTTCTCCGAGTCTTGTACGAATTTCAGAGTGTCCGTCTGTGACTGCCTTTTCAATAGCAGAAATTATTTCGTGTCTGCGGTTTATTGTCAGAAATTCTTTTCCTACACAACTTTCATCTGCAGCGAAAATAGCATTTGCCGCAGAGTTTATAGTAAGAATATTCCTGTTTTTGTCAAGCAGAACAAGTCCTTCACGCATATTTTTTGTGATAAGGTCAAACTCATCTTTTCTGCGGTTAAGCTCCGCCGCCTTGCGTTCAATTTTCATATTCTGCTCGTGAATACGGCTGAGTAGCGGTGCTATTTCTTCATATGCATCATTTTCGGTGGGATTATTAAGGTCAAGTTTATTGAGTGGCTCAATTATTCGTTTTGACATCTTATGTGCAAGCATAGCTGAAATTATCACGGCGATGATGACAACGATTATCACAGGTGTCATCATTCCCAAAAGCAGAACAAATCCGCTTGCACGGTTTACGGAAATACGAAGCACCGTTCCGTCTGAAAGGAGTACCGCTTCATAAAGTGTTTTTTCAGTAAGGGTAGCGGAGCGACGTGAGCTGCTGCCTTTGCCTGTTTCAAAGGCTTCTGTTATTTCTTCACGGTTAAGGTGATTATCCATTGTCAATTTATCAGCCTGCGAATCGAAAAGAACTGTTCCGTCACCTGCTATCCATGTCAGACGGAAGTTATCCGATTTCAGATTATGAAGATATTCTTCGCCCGATTGCTCTGTACCCACAGAGGCAATTGAAAGTTCATCCTTAATCTGATTTATCTGAATATCGGTGAAATAATCGTATAGAAAGCTTGTTATAATTACAAGAGTTGCCAAAAGCACAACAATCGAGGTGGCAAAAATAGAACGAAAAATTTTACTTGTCATAGCTGCCTCCGAATTTATAGCCAACGTGGCGTACAGTTTCAATCATTTCGCCATAGTCGCCTAATTTCTGACGGAGGGTTCTGATGTGTATATCAACTGTTCGTGTTTCACCTACGAAATCAATTCCCCATATTTCGTTATATAGAGTATCTCTTGAAAAGACAAATCCCACATTTCTCATAAAAAGCGACAGAAGTTCAAATTCTTTGTATGTAAGAGAAATCTTTTCGCCGTTTATAGTCACAGTTCGCTGGTCAAGATTAAGGGAAAGTCCGCTTGATTGTAAAACGTGACTTACTGTTTTAGGCTTGCATCGCCGCATAACTGCCTTAACTCTCGAAATCATTTCCATCATTCCGAAAGGCTTTACAAGATAATCGTCAGCACCAAGGTCAAGTCCCTGTACCTTGTCAAATTCAGCACCCTTTGCGGTTGCTATAATTACAGGAATATCCACATATTCCGCTGTGCTTTTAAGAATTTTCAGCACCTCAATGCCGTCCGTTCCGGGGAGCATTACATCAAGAATTACAAGTTCGGGACGTTCTGTTTTAAGTGCAGACAGAAAGCTGTCACCGTCCTCAAAGCCCTTTGCTTCAAACCCTGTTGACTGCAAGGCATAAACTTCAATATCACGGATACTTGAGTCATCTTCAACGCACCATATCATAAAATCAACCCCTCTATGAGTTCTTGTGTTCGCCTGTTACTGAGAAAATCACCCATTCTGCAATGTTTGTTGCGTGGTCGCCGATACGTTCAAAATATTTCGCAATCATTAAAAGGTCAAGAGCATATTCGCCGTTTTCTGGAGTTTCTGCAATCATTTTTATAAGCCTGCATTTAACTTTATCAAAATACTCGTCAACTTTATCATCGTGGGCAATAACCGCTTTTGCAAGCACAATGTCATTTTTTACATAAGCGTCAACGCTGTCTGTTACCATTGAAATTGTTTCAGCCGCCATATCTCTGATATGTACCGTTTCTTCAGCTGTTCTGCCCTCAAGATATGTGATTATCTCAGCAATATCCTCCGCTTGATCGCCGATACGCTCCATATCGGTTATCATTTTAAGGGCAGCGGAAATCTGTCTTAAATCCCTTGCAACAGGCTGCTGCTGTAAAAGTAATTTCATACAGCGGGATTCTATATCCCTTTCTTTTTGGTCAATATCAGCTGAAAGTTCTGAAACACTTTCGGCAAGTGAAACATCTCCCGTAGTAAGTGCTTTTGAGGCAAGGGCGATAGCCTCCTCGCACATTGCACCCATTTCTATCATTTCGGTATTCAGCGTGTTAAGCTGTTCATCAAATCTGCTTCTCATTATCCAAACCTTCCTGTTATATAGTCTTCGGTACGCTTATCTGTGGGCTGTGAAAACAGCTTTTCAGTTTCGCCGTATTCAATAAGTTCGCCAAGTAAAAAGAATGCCGTATTGTCGGAAATTCGGACTGCCTGCTGCATATTGTGAGTTACTATAACAATAGTATAACACTTTTTCAGTTCGATTGCAAGTTCCTCAATTCTCGATGTTGAAATCGGGTCAAGTGCGGAGGTTGGCTCATCCATGAGGAGTATTTTCGGCTTTACTGCCAAGGCTCTTGCTATACATAATCTCTGCTGTTGACCGCCTGACATTCCAAGGGCATTTTTCTTTAGTCTGTCCTTTACTTCGTCCCATATTGCTGCATCACGGAGGGACTGTTCAACTATTTCGTCAAGTTTTACTTTTGACTTTATTCCGTGCGTTCTCGGTCCGTAGGCAATGTTGTCATAAATACTCATAGGGAAAGGATTAGGCTTCTGAAATACCATTCCGATTTCACGGCGAAGTTCATTTACATCAACTGAGTTGTCGTAAATATTCTGTCCGTTGTAGCAGACTTCACCTGTTATCTTAACTGAGGGAATGAGGTCATTCATACGGTTTAAGGTTTTGAGAAATGTGGATTTTCCGCAGCCTGACGGGCCTATAAAGGCGGTAATGCTCTTTTCAGGAATTGTAATATTCACGTTTTTGAGGGCGTGAGTTTCGCCATACCACAAATTCAAGTTTTTGGCTGTCATTATATCGCTCATTGTATTCATCCTTTCGGTTAAAGTTCTCTCTTTTTAGCAAAATGCTTGCTGACAAGAGTTGCTGACAGATTTATGAGAAGTGTCAGTATCATAAGTATTGCCGCTATTGCAAAGGCAACTCCAAACTCGCCTTGTTCCTTTGCGTAAACATAAAGTGCAACAGTAAGCGATGCACCGGGAGAGGTAAGTCCCTCGAAAATTCCATTCAGAGCGTGGGCAAATCCTGCTGTAAACAGAAGTGCCGCAGATTCGCCTAAAATTCGCCCTATTGACAGAATACAGCCTGTGATAACTCCGTCAACACAGCCCGGAAGCACCACAGTTCTTATAACTCTCCATTTTCCTGCACCAAGTCCGAATGCACCGTCACGATAACTCTGCGGAACTGTTTTAAGGCTTTCCTGAGTTGTACGCATTACTGTCGGTAAATTCATAATTACAAGAGTCAATGAACCTGCTAAAAGTGAGGTCTTGAAGCCTAAAAACTGACAGAAAAACAACATTCCCACAAGTCCGTATATAATTGACGGAATACCCGAAAGAGTTTCAGCCGCATATTCAATCATTCCCACAAGCTTTTTGTTTTTTGCATACTCTGTAAGATATATAGCCGCACCGACGCCGAGCGGAATAACGAAAATCAGCGTTGCAAGGACGATATACAGCGTATTCAGAATATCGGGGAGAATACCTATTCTTCCGCTTATGTAGCTTGGCTTTGTAGATAAAAGTTCCCACGAAATATGGGGTATGCCCTTGATAAATACATATGCCACAAGGAATATGACAAGTGCCGCAGTAAGTCCTGTTGAAAGATACATAGCGGCTTTCATTCCAACCATATAGGCTTTTCTTTTTTTACTAAGCATTAGTCTTTCTCCTTTTTAAGAAAGAAATTTAAAGTTGCATTTATAAGCATTATAAAGAGGAACAGTACAAGTGCGATTGAGAAAAGTGCCTGTTGCTGTAAACCGCTTGAATAGGACATTTCGCTTGCAACTGCTGTTGTAAGAAATCGCACGCTCTGAAAAAGTGACGGCATATTCGGAACATTTCCCGATACCATCATAACAGCCATAGCTTCACCAATTGCTCTGCCTACACCAAGCACAACAGCTGCCGCAATACCGCTTTTTGCCGCAGGTACAGAAACTTTGAAATATGTTTCAACTGGAGTTGCACCGAGAGCAAGGGAGGCGTCCTCGTATTCTTTCGGTACTGCTTCAAGGGCGGTCATTGATACTTTTATAATTGACGGTAAAATCATAATCGCAAGTACAATTATTGCTGAAAACAGGCTTGCACCGTCGGGAATATCAAATATTTCACGCACAGCAGGTACAAGCACCAGCATACCCACTAAACCATATACAACTGAGGGAATACCTGCAAGCAGACTTACAGCTTCTTCCATAATGGTTTTTACTTTGGGATTTGCAAGCTTTGAGAGGTAAACAGCCGCAAAAAATCCGATTGGTACGCCGATTAAGATTGCCCCTGCTGTACCATAAACACTGGTTAAGATAAAGGGAAGTATTCCATAGCTTGGCTGTGCGGCAGTTGATGCCCATTTTGTACCAAAAAGGAAGTCGAAAAGTCTGATTTCCGTTATTGCAGGAATGCCCGAAATTACGAGATATACTGTAATAAGCAGAACACAGCCCACAGTAAGCAGTCCGAGAATAAGAAATATACCGTGAATGGTTCTTTCTATCATTTTATTTTTCTTCATAAGTTTGCTCCGTTTTCGAAAACATTTATACGTTCAGAAACCGCCGCACAATGCAAGCCATAAATACTACTTGTTTATCGTGCGGCGGAACTGCCCGAAGCGGCACGCTTCTTAGTTTGCTGCAACAACACCTGCTGAGGAAATTGCTTCTCTTGCGTTTTCAGATGTAATATAGTCGAAGAAATCCTGTGCGGTTTCCGAAAGTTCTGCATCAGCCTTTGTTACAAGTACGAATGGACGCTGAACAACATAGCTGCCGTTCTTGATAGTTTCATCTGTAGGAGCAACTCCGCCTACTGTCAGCATTTTTACGTTATCCTTGACTGATGCAACAGAAGCATAGCCGATAGCCGCAGGATTGCCTGCAACAGTTGTGATAACATCGCCTGTGGAGGTAAGTTCCTGACGGTATTTGCAGTTATCCTCTGTACCTGTGATAGACTCAAAACCGTCACGGGTTCCGCTTCCAGCCTCACGTCCGATAAGTACGATTTCGCTGTCATTGCCGCCGATTTCATTCCAGTTTTCAATTTCTCCTGTGTAGATTTTTGCGATTGTTTCAACGTCAAGGTCAGAAACGGGATTTTCGGGGTTTACGATAATTGCAATTCCATCGTATGCAAGAACTGTCGCTTCAAGTCCCTGTGCCCTTTCTTCGTTCTTGAGGTCACGGCTTGAAAGTCCTATATCACAAGTTCCTGCGGCAACCGCTTTAATACCAGAGCCTGAGCCTGTGGGATTGTAGGTAACTGTAATTCCCGTGTCATGTTCAAAAGTTTCACCAAGAACGCCGATAACCTTTTCCATTGAGGTAGAGCCGTCAGTCGATACCGCTGCCTTTTCAGATGAACAGCCTGCGAATGTACTGCACATAATGAATGCCGTTGATAGAATACTGATAATCTTTTTCATAGTAACCAGTCCTTTCAGATAAAAATTGATTGTGTTTTTTGTTTACATCTGAATTATACTGCTCCAATGTAAAGTTTGAAAGATGAGTTTTGTAAAATCTATGTTAAATTTTCATTGGAATGCACTTTCTTTTAAGGGAGTGAAAGCATGGTTGGCTTGTCATGGATTTAACGTCTAAATATATTATAGGGCATCTCTAAAAACTCGTTTGATTAAAGAAAAAACAGATAGGTATGACAGCTGCAAGGAAACCTACCGAAGGCGTGCTGTCGCACTCCAAGGGAGGTTGACGAAGCAGATGACGTGCATAGCTGTTTTTTCTCAAAAG
>JAFSBM010000159.1 GCA_017437285.1 Ruminococcus sp.
CCTCTAAACGGCAGAAAAAATTCCACCGTCTACTTTCTAACCTCTAAACGGCAGAAAAAATTCCACCGTCCACAATTCTTAATTCTTAATTCTTAATTCTCAATTCTAAATTACCCCAAGGGTACATCGTTAATTCTGATGTTCATATCCACATCGCCCTCAATACCGTCCATTCTGCCGTAAGCACTTGCCTGCCAGATAGCAAACTGACCGTCATAGTCGGTTTCATCAACGTAGTGGGCAAGCCACACAGGGCGGTTATTCTTGTTAGTCCAGAAGTTATTGAGGAAATTTTTACTGCTGTAGAGCATACCTGTGTAGCCGTTCTTTTCCAGTTCGTCACAGAATGCCTCGAAAATCTCGTTGAGGTCACGGACATTCATTCCGTACTGCTGGAACTGTCCCCATTCCTCCCAGTCGAAAGCCACGGGGTAGTCAAGTACCCTGCCGTCAAGCTGTTCCACAATCCAGCGAGCCTGCTCACGTGCCTCGTCCTCGGTGTTGGCGGTGGTGTAGAAATAAACTCCCACGTCAAGCCCTGCATTGGTGGCATTCTCCATATTCTGCTGATAGTAGTCGTCCATTACGATATCGCCGTAGAAGTAACCCATTCGCATAATGACGAATTCGCACCCCTGAGCCTTGACTTTTTCGTAGTCAACATTGGTCTGCCACGCTGAAACATCAATGCCGTAGCTGACATTTTCGTAGCAATAGTAGTCAACGAAATCGGTGAAATTCACTCTCGGATTATTGTCCTCGGGAGCAGGTATGTCCATAAGCACGTACACCGCCATATCCCAGCTTGTGCTGTTTCCCGAATCATCGGTAACAGTTGCGGTTATGTCATATCTGCCGATAGTTGAAGTGTCAACCTCACCTGTATACGACAAATCAAGTGAACGGTCGAAATTGTCCACATAGCCTACAAGGGAGCTGAGATTGAATGGCTGGTCAAGCTTGACATAGGGATTCCAGCCTGAATTGAGGACAACGGGAGCAGTCGTGTCAACTACATCATAGCCGACTTTTCCCAGATATTCCTCACCCTCGTACTCAAAGCGAACTTTTACTCCCACTCTGCCCAGCTTTTTTGTGCCGATTATTTTATCGGGTTCAAGGAGCGTCACGTTTGTGTCGGTAATCAGTTCAGACAGCGGAACTTCGTCATAAACCTCAACTGTGCCAAGAGTTTCAAAGTAGACCTCTTTGGGAATTACCTTATCCTCAATTTTCACAGTTGTGGTGGTAGTTTCTGTTGTTATAACAGTAGTTGCAGTTGATGTCTGAGTTGTAGTTTCTGCCGATTTTTCGGGAGTTTCCGTAGTTTCAGCAGATTGAGAAACTGCTGTAGTTTCCGCAGTATCCACAGAGGATTCGCCCTCTGAATTTGTGCCTACAACTTCACCGCAGGCTGTCAATGTACAAATAGCTGTAAATAAAAATGCAAATAAAAACTTTTTCATAATTCTCCTCAATAAATTAGTTTTTTAATAATCTGTCAATCATTACCTGTCGGCAATCCTTTTCAAGTGTATCGTCAAGGGCGGTCAGTTCAACAGCTGTACCGCTGTTCCTGTTAAGACAATAACATATGATATAATCCGAAATTTCGGGATTTTTCGCAAGGCACGGACCGTGCATATACGTTGCAATTACGTTCTTTTCAAAGTAACCCTCGTGGGAACTTTTCGTCCTGTTTCCGTGACCGTAAAGCACCTCACCAAGGGGAGTTTCAACTCCGTGAGTCTGTCCTCCGTGATTTTCAAAGCCTGCCACATCAACGGATTTTCCGCAGATTTCCGTGCGGATTACCACGTTTCCGATACATCTCTTACGGCGGTCAGGCTCGGCAATTGTGTAGTAATCAAACAAGCCAAGTCCCGGGATTTCCACGCCGTCAGCGTCACGGTAGTACTTGCCCATAAGCTGATAACCACCGCAGATGAGGAATAAAAATGTGCCGTTTTTGTATGCGGTTTCAATGCCCTCTCTGCATTTCACCAAATCCTCGGAGATATGCTGCTGTTCAAGGTCAGCACCTCCGCCGATGTAAATTAAGTCATATGCGGAAAAATCGGGCATTTCCGAGTCAATGGAATACTTGTGGATTTCGCACTCAATCCCCCTCATTTTACAGCGGTAGGAAATAATCTCCATATTTCCGCTGTCGCCGTAGAGGTCAAGCATATCCGCATACATATGAAGTATTTTTATCTTATTCATTGTTACCTCCGTGACTGTCGGAATAGCGTTTCAGGGCGGAACGAGTAGGCTGAACTGCCGTATAATTGGCAATTACAAACTTTCTGCCCTCTGTCTTTGCAAGCTCCGCAACGGCTTCATCAAGGTCGGGACGGACTGTGATTTTCTCCGCAGGATAGCCTGAACACTTAATTCTGACGGCTATGTCATAGGCTCTTGTACCCGATGTAACAACCCTTGTCACACGGTCAAAAACGCTGAAATTAATATCCCAAATCCACGATACATCAAGACCGTCAGCGATATTGTCATTGAGGACGAAAAGCAGCTCTTTTTCCGTTTGCATTTCATTCATAACACGGAGCGTCATATTTGCTCCCACAGGATTTTTTGCAAGGTTGAGAGTAGCTTTTCTATCCCCCAGCATAAAGGTTTCCATTCGTCCGTTATTAATGGTATAGTTGGAAATTACGTTATCCGTCACCTTTTCGGGAATGTCGTATAACTTCGCCGCAGCGGCAACTGCCGTCATATTGTAGATGTTGTAGATGCTGTTCAGCTTTGGCGAATATGTGTGACCGTCAGCGGTGAAAACCGACTTTTCAAGGTCAATATTTTCAGCTGTGATATATGGGGAATAATTGCCGAATCCACACTTATTGCAGGTGAATTTTCCGATGTGGGAATACTGGTAATATTCATACTCAAGAGGCTCACCGCAGAATGGGCAGAAACGTCCCTCCGATGCCTCAAAAATCGTCTTTGTAGCAAATGCGTAAGGCTGTGCGTGGAAGTATTTCACATTGCTGTTTTTCTCGTTTGCCCTGCCAAGACGGGCAGTATTCGGGTCATCTCCGTTGAGTATGAGATTTCCCTCAAAGGTCTTGCAGAAGCCGTTTATCTTCTGAATGAGAGTTTCCATTTCGCCGTTTCTGTCAAGCTGGTCACGGAAGAAATTCAGCACAACGAGAGTTTCAAGTTTCAGCTGAGAATACACCACGGGAACGTGGCTTTCGTCCGTTTCAAAAATGAGATAATCAGCGTCAACTTTTCCCCCGATAGTGCAGTGGCGGAGGAGCAGGGAGCAAATTCCCGTGTCGAGGTTGTTTCCCTCTTTGTTGATGATAATTTTCTTGCCGTTCTGCTCAAAAAGCTGAGCAATGCAGTTGGTGACGGAAGTCTTGCCGTTAGTGCCTGTAATGGCTATAATTGGGCAATCCACCTTGAACATCTTACAGCATTTTCCTCTTGTGAGATGCCATAAAACGATGCCCGGGAGATTACCTGCATTACGCTTAAACAGACGGAGTACGGCAACTGTAATTTTACCGATTATAATTAAGATACTGTTCAATTTTTTCTCCTTATTCCGTTGTATTGAGGATTTCAGCAATCCTCTTTTCTATGCGTTCAATTGTCTTTTCCCTGTTGTCAAGCCAATCGAGAATGTGGATATTCATAGTTTCCCAGCCAAGGCCTTTAAGCACCGCAGGCTGTGAAATATAACGCTCCTCTGCCCTTGATTTTTCAAGGGAATTTTTAGTTCCGCAGAGAATTCCAAGGATATATTTGTGGGGATTTTCGGGGCTGTAAACCGCAATATCCACCTTAAATCCCGAAATTCCCACGGAGCAGTCAGCGCAGCAGCCACGTTTGCGGAGTTCCTCAGCAACCGCAAGTTCAAATCCCTCCGCTGAAACACGGCTATTTCCTGCTTTAAGAGCAATTGTGCCGCCCTGTTCCGCAAATTTGAGGAAGCCTTTCAACCCCTCCACTCCCTCGGAGCGAGTGCTGCTGAGATTTATCATATCCGAGGTAATGACGGAAAATACGAGCATTTGCTTTCTTGCTCTTGTAATCGCCACGTTAAGACGTTTCCAGCCGCCCTCCCTGTTAAGGGGACCGAAATTCATCGACAGCTTGCCCTCCTTGTCGGGACCATAGCCGATTGAGAACATAATCACATCACGCTCATCACCCTGAATATTTTCAAGATTTTTAATAATAATCGGCTCAGCCATTTCCTCCGCAAGCTTTTCAAGTTCAGGAGCTTTTTTATATTCAAATGCAAGCAAATCGTCAATTAAATTCTGCTGAGGCATACTGAAAGTTACAACTCCGATACTCTCACGGCGTAGGTTTTCATCTCTCAGACGGCGGACAATTTCAGCCACAACAGCCTCAGCCTCGGCTTTATTTGTGCGGGTTTTGCTGCGGTCATAAAATCCCTCAACTTTAATGTGTCCCACACGTGAAAGCTTGTTATCCGCCGAGGGGAATGTGTAAAGCTTATTGTCATAATATTTAGCATTACTGTATGCGATAAGGCTCTCGTGACGGGAGCGATAATGCCACAAAAGATGCTCCTGAGGCATTGACAACGCAAGGCAGTCATCAAGAAGGCTTTCCAAATCCTCATTCTCCAGATTGTCCTCATCGGTATGGTTTGAGGCAAAAAAGCTTGTAGGGGGCAGCTGTTTCGGGTCCCCTGAAATAATGACATTTTCGCCCCTTGAAACTGCTCCCACCGCCTCGCAGGTAGGCAGCTGTGACGCTTCATCGAAAATTACAAAGTCGAATTTCGGATAAGCAGGGTCAATATATTGTGCCACGGAAATTGGACTCATAAGCATTACAGGGCAGATTTTCCGCAGAAGTGTTGGTATACTTTCAAAAAGTCTGCGGATTGACAGTCCTCTGCCGCCATTTTTTATGGCTTTTTTCAGAATTGCAAGTTCAGCGTCGGAGTTGGTGCTGTCGGGAATATTTGCAGACAGCTTTGCCGTAAGTTCCTCAATTGTGAGCCTGCGGAATTTTTCAAGCTGAGCGTCAAATTTTCTGATAGTATCCTCAAAAATTGAGCCTTGGAACTGTGCAAGTGCAGGAACTTCGCCCAATGTTTTATAGATGAAATCACGGCTTATACCGCACTCAAATGCACCAACAAGGTCATCGCAGGACAGCTTTCCGCTGAGGAATAAGTCAACCGCATTCTGCAATCCCAGTTCTTCAAGATTACGGCATATAGCCAAAATTCCAGTCCATTCCTTTAGAGTTGGCAGTTCTGAAATCACATTGCCAATCTGCTTTTTGGTTTCCTCAAAGGGATTATTTCCGTAAATTTTATCGGGTACAAGAGCAAATCTTTTCTCTAAATCCGTCAGAATATTTTCACATTTATTAATTTTCTTAATGTACAAATCAGCGGATTTTGAATTGTCAGCTTTACGCTGCGAAGTGCCGAAAAATTCGCATAAACCCTGTGAAATCTGCTGTTTTTCGCCATTTGTGAAAGGTGCGTCAGAGAGCATACTGCGGAGATTTTCCGATAGAGAAACAGCGTCCGATACCGCATCCCACCGTGTATTCTCCCCCATAATCAGCCCTGTGTGGCTGTCAAAAAGGCTTGAAACCGCCGTGGGAATACCGTTCACCGCATCTGTAAGGGATTTCAGCTTTACAAGCTTTACGCAGTAATCCCCGAAATTTTCCTTTGTGACGGTTTCAGGGGATTTTGCGTGGGAATTCAACGATTTCACAAGCTTTCCGCTTTTAAGAATTTTCGGTAAAATCCAGCTGTTCTGAGCCTCTTTCCACTCCGCAAGGCTGTTTCCGCAGTCAAAATTGTACACGGAATCCTCGAATTTCTGCGATATTTCAGCCTTTAAAGCCTGCTGTTCCCTGCCGCTTTCAACGAGATTTTTCACCGTATCAGAAGTTCTGTCCCACACCTCGCCAAATACGATTTGCGGAATTACATCCCCCTGAGATTGTGCAGTTTTCACAAGCTCCGAAAAGGATTTCAGCTGTACAAATTCAGCATTGGAAATCCCCGATAAACGGCTTATAAAGGGCATTTCACCCTGCAATTCATCAAGGCTTTCACCAAGGCATTTCAGCTTATCCGAAATCTCGTCACGCTGACTTGGATTGTACTCCCTCAGCTGACAGCATTTCAGCGAAGTTCCGCTGACATTGCCGAATGATTCGCCTGCCGCCGACAGCTTTTCAAGTTCATCACGGCATTTTTCAAAGGTTTCACCATTGGCGGAATTGAAAAAATCCTGGGAAAATTTCAGTTTTCCCTCAAATTCCTTGTGCTGTTCAAACTTGATTACAGCGTCATAAACGGACATTCCGCAGTTTCTTTTCAGGTGGATTCCCTGAGCCGATTTATTCAGTTCACGGCGAAGTGAAGCCGTTTTTTCAGCTTCTGCGGCAAACTGTGCAGGAGATGTATTTTTCACCGTTTCAAGGGCTTTTTCAAGCTGATTAAGCACATCTCTTTTTCGGGATTTATTTGAATGAAGTTCAAGGCAGAACGGGTCAAGTCCAAGCTTTTCCAGTCGTTTCTGCACAACTTCAAGAGCCGCCATTTTCTCGGCTACAAATAAAACCGTCTTGTCGTGGTACATTGCGTTTGCAATTATATTTGTGATTGTCTGGGATTTTCCTGTGCCGGGAGGTCCGTGAAGTACAAAGCTGCTGCCGCAATTAGCCGCATATACCGCCGAAAGCTGTGACGAATCGGCAGAAAGAGGAACTGCAAGGTCAGCGGGCATAATCTTCTCGTCAATTTCCTGGGGAGTTATGGCGGTAAAATTATCAGTCCATTCCATTTTACCCGAAACAAGACTTGACGTGATTTTGTTCTTTATAAGGTCATCGGAGCGATTTGAAATGTCATTCCACATAATGAAACGAGTGAACGAAAATTGCCCTATAAATGCAAGTTCTTTCACGTCCCACCGTGCATTTCCCATTATCGCCTGTCGGATTGTATTGAAAATGCAGGGAATATCAACTCCCATTTCGTCCTCGGGCAGCTGATTTAAACCGATTTCAATGCCGTAATTCTGACGGAGCATTTCAAGGAGAGTAATGTTAATCTGAGTAGCTTCATCACGTGGTTTCACGGTATACAAGCCCTCTTGGATTTTCCACTTTATATCAACGGGAACAAGGACAAGAGGTGCATATCTCGGCTTTTCACTACGCTCCGTTTCGTACCATTCAAGGAAACCGAGAGCAATATAAATGGTATTCGCTCCGTTTTCTTCAAGGCTGACTTTTGCCAGTCTGCGGAGCTTTGCCATTGATTTTTCAAGGTCAATCTGTGAAAGATATGTACGCAGGCGATGATTTTTCAGTTCCTCATCGGCAACTGCCCTGATGTTCATTCTCTCATTTTCAAGGGAGAAAATCTTCCCCTCCACCGCCTTTAGAAATTCATCGGAGGGAGCGGAACATACGCTGAATTCGCCGCCCTGTGACAGTTCGTCCTCCAAGGCACTTAAATCAGCTGAAATAATTCTCACGCTTGACAATGTGCTGCGGAAATTCAGCAGGGAATTTCGCAGACTCAAATCAAGGAGTTTTCGCTCCCACATTTTCTGACGAGTGACATTTTCAGCAGGTTCATTGACAATTGCAGTTCCAGAAGAAATAATTTCATCGGGAGCATTTGAAATATCGGCTTTTCTTTCGCCGTAATCAACGGACATAAAAGTTTCCGACTCGTCAACACGGGAGGGCATAGGGCGAATTCCGCTAATTCTCGTTCTTTTTATGTCAACGGCAAAGGCGAATTTTTCCATAGCAAGCTTAGAAAAAGCCTCGGCTTCGGCATTGTTGAAATCAATTAGCCTGCCTGCTGTGAAATCTGTACATTCCACAACTCCGATAATGTCAACGCCCCTTGCGGCACGTTTTGAAATTGCGGCATAGTGATATTGCAGACAATCGGGGAAAGTCTGTTCCTCCAGCCAACAGCCTGCAAATGCGTGTCCCTCGTTGAAAATAATCAGCGGATTAAGCCCTGCATTTTCAAGGCAGGAGCAGTACAAAACCGCAAGGTCAAGGCAAGTTCCGCATTTTGAAGTCAGAACCGTATGGGGCAGACGGACTCTCTGAGTTCCCTCATAGCTTGCAGGTGGCATTGCATAGGCTATGTTTTCAGCCTGCAAAGCCGCATATATAGCCGCAATCTGCATTTTCACAACATTGACGCTGCGGCTCTGATAGCCTGTAAATGAGGGGTCACCGCACCACTCATTGAGGTAAATCGATGCCTTTGAAACTATCTCTGCAACCTTTGGGTGATTTGGAGTTACAAATGCACCAATCATTTCGGGCATAAGCTCCGAGCCTGTCCACTGGTCATAGGCAAGAAGTTCGATATTCTGCGTAATTTCGCCTATAACTTCACCATTGCAAACAGCCTCGATTTTGTAACAGCCCACCATTTTTTCCGTCAGTCCGAAAAGATATTCGGGGCGGAGAATAATTTCAACGGGAGAAATTTCCACAATTTCACATGGCGGAATATCCGCTAAAACCTCAAATTCCACCGCAAAATCGGGTTCAAAGGAAATTTTCAGCTGAACATTTGAAAGCAGCTTTTCACATTGGCTTTCTATGGTAATACTGCGAAAAACAGGGATATAATTCTGCTGCATTGCAAAATTTATCTGCCCCGCACATTCACAGCTGATTTTAACTATATCTTTCATAATGCACCTCGCAAAGAGCATTTAAATGGCGTTTATTGATGAGGCAACTCACTGGTGAATATTTTAAGAGTTGACTCATCAATTCAAACATACACAATAATTATAACATATTTTTCGGCAGTTTACAACATTTTCGGTAATTTTCTTTCCGACATTTTTTAAGTCATAGGCATTTTTCCTGTGCAATTTCACGGAAGTTTTAATAAAATGCTGTTTTCAGGGGATTTCCTCTTGACTAAAATGATGAAAAATGGTAAAATAGTATTATGTATTACTATAAGTAAGAGGTTATGTTATGTCTGAAATGAAAGTAACACTTCTCGCCCATACTCCCGATGCCGAAAAAACTGTGGCTACTGCCGCTAAACTCTGCTATTCCAGCAGCGATATCGGCTCTCTCCGTGAGGGGCTTACAGAAGAAAAAATTGCAGATTTTATTGATATGCTCGTTTCAATCGGTCACGAAAGCGTGCTTGAACACGTAAGCTTCACTTTCGGTGTGGAGGGCATTTCCCGTGCCTGTTCACATCAGCTTGTTCGTCACCGCATTGCTTCATATTCACAGAAAAGTCAGCGTTATGTCAACGAAAACGACTTTGAATTCGTAGTTCCTCCTGCAATTGAGGAAAATGCCGAGGCAAAGGCTGAATTTGACCGCACAATTGAACTTATCTCGCAGAGCTATGACAAGCTTGCGGATATTCTCACAGCTGCCCATACAGCACAGTTTATGGCTGAGGGACTGGACGAAAAATCCGCAACTGCAAAGGCTCGGAAACTCGCCAACGAGGACGCAAGATTTATTCTCCCCAATGCCTGTGAAACTAAAATCGTTGTGACTATGAATGTGCGTTCACTTTTCAATTTCTTCCGCCACCGCTGCTGCAACCGAGCACAATGGGAAATCCGTGCAGTTGCCAATGAAATGCTGAAACTCTGCTTGCAGACTGCTCCCAATATTTTCAGATATGCAGGGCCCTCCTGCGTGGCTAAGGGCGTATGCCCCGAGGGTAAAATGACCTGCGGCAAGGCTAAGGAAGTCAGGGAATATTTCGCACAGTTTACGGGCGATATTTCAAAGGACTGTTCAAATGCTTGAATTCCGCAGAATAACTCTTGATGACCGTGAAAAGGTCAACAAGGCTCTTGCAGTTTCAGATTTCAAGGGCTGCGAATACTCCTTTGCAAATAATCTTGCGTGGTGCAGACTGGCAGATTCGAAAATCTGCTTTTACAAGGATTTCTACATCGTCTGCTCTTTCGGCAATGAGAACGGTATTCCCACCTTTATCCTGCCTTCGGGCAGCGGTGATTACAGGGAAGTTATCACGGAAATGAGAAATTTCAGCAATTCTATGGGACATCCTCTGCGAATGTGCGGAGTTACGGACAATTCCCTGAAAATGCTTGAGGAAATGTACGGCGGTGAAATATCCTGTTTCCTTGACCGTGACGGCTGCGATTACATCTACTACCGCAATGATTTAGCGGAACTCAAAGGAAAGAAATTCCACGGCAAGAGAAATCATCTTGCAAAATTCAACCGCCTTGACAGCGATTTTTCTCTCATTACCGAAAAGGATTATGACGACTGCATAAGCTTTATCGTTTCCGACTACAACAGCCGATATGACGATAATACGTCACATTCCGCAATTGCAGAGCAGTATGCTGTCAATACCTACTTCAACAACTTCGAGGAACTTGAATTAAAGGGCGGTATAATTCGAATTGACGGAAAAATTGCCGCTGTTACCATTGGCGAAAGGCTTTCTTCCGATACGTTCTGTGTCCATATCGAAAAAGCCGACAGAAACTTTGAGGGCATATACACAGGTATATGCAATAAATTCGTAAATGCCTGCACAGAGGGATTTACCTACATCAACCGTGAAGAAGACTTAGGAATTGAGGGGCTGAGGAAATCAAAGCTTTCCTACCACCCTGCATTCCTGCTGAATAAATATATTGTTAACTTCAAATGAAAGGACTGTTAATATGATTTACGTTTACCTTGCAGAGGGTTTTGAGGAAGTGGAGGCACTTACTCCCGTTGATTTGCTCCGCCGTGCAGAAAAAAAGGTTGTAACTGTAGGCGTTGGCGATAATATTATTGTAAGCTCCCACGGTATTCCCGTTGTTGCTGATACAATTGCACAGGAAGCTCCCCTTACAGATGAACTTGAAATGATTGTTCTCCCTGGCGGTATGCCGGGAACTCTCAATCTTGAAAAATCCCAGTATGTACAGGCTGCCATTGATTTTTGTATGGAGAAAAATATTCCAATCGGTGCAATCTGTGCTGCTCCCTCAATTCTCGGTCATAAGGGAATTTTAAAGGGCAAAACCGCTGTTTGCTACACAGGCTTTGAAACTCAGCTTGACGGTGCGGTTATCGGTGATACTGCTGTTGCTGTTGACGGAAATATCATCACTTCAAGAGGTGCAGGTACAGCTATGGAATTTGCCCTCACTCTTGTGGAAACCGTTGTTTCCCCTGCTGAGAGAAAAAGACAGTATAACGCTATTCTCTGCGGCTGAAAGGTGATTTGATGAATAAAAAGGAATTACGCAAGTATTTTACAGAAATACGCAAAGCAGCCTCGTGCAGGGAATCAGACGCTCTGATTTTTCAGCGGCTGAAAGAGCTTGATATTTTTGATAGTGCCGATACTGTTCTGATTTTCGCCTCACATCGCTCAGAGCCGTCAACATGGGAATTTGCCCAATATCTCCTTGATAAAGGCATTTCTATTGCATATCCCAAATGCGGCGACGACGGTGTAATGACATTTTTCAAGGTCAAAACCCTTGATAAGCTTCATATCGGCAAATACGGAATTCCCGAACCCGAGGGAAGTATTATGGATATTCCGCAAATTACAGACAAAACTGTATGTATAGTCCCGGGACTTGCATTTACTGTGGACGGAAGAAGGATAGGCTACGGCGGCGGCTACTATGACCGTTTTCTTTCGAAATATCCCTCAATTATGACTATTGCTCCCATTTACGAAAAATGTATTGCGGAAGATATTCCCACTTTGGAGCATGATATAAAAGTAAAAGCAATTGTAACAGAAGAAAGGATGGTTATCTGCAATGAGTGACAACAAAGATTTACTCAATGACATACTGAATGAAACCGCAGAAAATGACGAAACGGATTTCAGAGAGGCTATGGAAACCGCAGACGCTCTTGACGAAATGGACGAGCAGAACTTCACACAGGTTTTCAAAGAGGTTACAAGTGAGCAAAATGCCCCTGAACAGGCATATGAACAGCCTTATGAACAGCCTGAGGAATACTATCAGCAAGCCTATTCAGCTCCCCAAAGAGGTGCAGGCTATGACAGACAAATGCCTCCCCCACGCAGAAAAAAGAAAAAGAAGAAGAAAAAGAAGCAGGTTAATCGTCTGCCCGGCGTTCTTATTCTTGTAACTCTTATTTTCGGTATCTCCACAATCCTCTCCGTTGCTATCATAAGCTACGGCAAGGATATGCTTGGTATAGGCAAAAGCGAGGACCCACACGTTATCGTTATTCCCGAAAATGCCACAACTCTTGAAGTTTCACAGATGCTCTTTGAAAACGATATTATCAAATCCGCAAAGGCATTTGAGCTTTTCGCTAACCTCGGTGATGAAAAGCGTTTCGTTGTAGGCGAGCATTTTGTCCGTCCGAATATGCCATATGAAACTCTCCTTGACGAGCTTACAAAAGTTCCTGAGGAAGAAATGGGTGAATCTATCTCAATTACATTCCCCGAGGGTATTACTCTTATTGATGCCGCTAATCTCCTTGAAGAAAAGCACATCTGTGACGCTGAGGATTTCATCTTCTACTTCAATTCAGGCGGATTTGGTGTTGACTTTGAGCAAAGACTCCCCTCTGATTCATCTCTGAAATTCCAGAAAATGGAGGGTTATCTCTTCCCCGATACCTACCTTTTCTACGAAAACAGCAAGCCTGAGCAGGTATGTCAGAAGATTTACTATAACTTCGACACAAAGATGAAAGGCGAATTTACTACAGGCAAAAAGACTTATGCTAACCGTTACGAGCGTATGGAAGAACTTGAAATGACTCTTGATGAGCTTATCACAATTGCTTCAATCGTTCAGATGGAGGCTGCTAATGTCAAGGATATGAACGACGTTGCTGCTGTATTCAGAAACCGTATTGATAACAAGGACGTATTCCCAAAACTCCAGTCTGACCCGACTTCAAACTACGCTGACAAAACAGTTCGTCCAAATATCGAGTATTACAACCAGACAATTATTGATGCCTACGATACCTACAAGAGTGCAGGACTTCCTCCCGGAGCTATTTCCAACCCCGGTATTGACGCTATTGACGCTGTTCTTACAAATAAGAAAACAGACAATTTCTACTTCATCGCTAACATTATGACAAATGAAACATTCTTCTCTGAAACTCTCGAAGAACACGAGGCTAAACAGGCTGAAATCGAGCAGTACTACATTGATAATCCCATTACGGAGGAAGAATAATGAGTTTACTTGAAGTTCTTGCCCCGGCAGGTGATGAGGAGCGACTGACAGCGGCACTCAACTACGGTGCTGACGCTGTATATCTCGGACGCAAGCAGTTCGGTATGCGTGCGTCACCTATGAATTTTGACTTTGAACAGCTTGTAAAGGCTGTTGATGAAGCCCACAAAAAGGGCGTTAAGGTATACCTTACCTGCAATACCCTGCCAAGAAATAACGAGCTGCCATTTTTTGAGCAGTTCGTTAAAGAGGCTGTTGACGCAAAGGTTGACGCTCTCATAGTTGCGGATATCGGCTTGCTTATGCTGATTAAGAAATATGCTCCCGATATGGAAATTCACATTTCAACTCAGACGGGAATTGTCAATTATGCAACTGCCCGTGAACTGTACAATCTGGGTGCAAAGAGAATTGTCCTTGCCCGTGAGCTTTGTCTTGATGAAATCGCTGAAATCCGTGCAAAAACAAGTCCCGATATGGATATTGAGTGTTTCGTTCACGGTGCAATGTGCGTTTCATTTTCGGGAAGATGCCTACTTTCGCAGTATCTTGTAAATCGTGACGCTAACCGTGGCGAGTGTGCTCAGCCCTGCCGCTGGGGTTATCACCTTATGGAGGAAAAGCGTCCGGGACAGTATTTCCCCATTTACGAGGACGAAAAGGGTACATATATTCTCAATGCAAAGGATATGTGTATGATTGAACATATCGACAAGCTTGCTGAGGCAGGCGTTACAAGCCTTAAAATTGAGGGACGTGCTAAATCGGCATATTATGTAACTGTTGTGACAAATGCCTATCGTATGGCAGTTGATGAGTATATGAAAAATCCCTATGACTTCAAACTCCCCGACTGGATAAGAGATGAGGTCTACAAGGTAAGTCACAGACAGTACTGCAACGGATTTTTCTTCGGAACTCCCGAAGAGTCCCAGTATTACGAAAACAGCGGATATATCAGAAATTACGATATTGTGGCTGTGGTTGACCGCTGTGAAAACGGCACGGTTTACTGTACACAGCGTAACCGCTTCTTTGCAGGTGATGAAGTGGAACTGCTCTCCCCCTCTGCAAAGCCTGTGACAATGACTCTCCACCAAATCTTCAACGAAAAGGTTGAAGAAGTGGAGGTTGCAAATCACGCTATGATGAAATTTTCTTTCAACTGCGATACCGTTTTCCCTGCGGGTACGGTTATCAGAAAAGGCACACTTGAAAGCGAATAGTCACAAATTCAGCCGTTCAGCAATCGCTGTGCGGCTGTTTTGAATTAACAATAGGAGTTTAAAATGGCATACAAATACACAGATTTTGAAAAAATAGAAAAGAAAAAAATCCGAGCAACTCGTACAAGCGGAGTTTTCTCGGTTCTCATTGGTGCTTTATTTTTGGTAGGCGGAATATTTTTCGGTGCGGCATTAAAAAGCCTTGGCGGATTTATTTTTATGTTCATTTTCGCATTGATTTTTATTGGTGCGGGAGTGTACTTTTTCAATCAGCCGAAAATTGAGAAAAATAAGCAAGCTGCCTTGGATAATCCCAACAGCAGAGCCTACCGCAAGCGACAGGAAAAAATCAGAAAAAGTCAGGAACGCTACCTAAAAATGGCTGAAAAACATCCCAGCCTTAAAACTCTCATGTGTTTCAGAGCCGCCGCTATATTCGGCTTTTTCTCGGTGCTTTGCTTTGTCCTTGCATTTTTCTCCCTTGCAGTCGGTGTTATTGCAATTACTTTGGCAATAACAGGTATAATATGCGGAATTGCCTTCTTTCGGTCAATTTTCGGCAAAAGCTACAGGACTATCATTAAGGGTTATTCCGAACACGGCATTTCAAAAGAAGATGCCGAACTGGATTTCAAGGCAAGCAAGGTTTATATGAAATCCACGGATATTTTCTCTGTCAGCAGCCGATTTTTTGTTGCAGCGGAAGTTCCTGCTGTCCTTGCAATTGAGGATATTGTGTGGGTATTTTCAACATTCGATACCGTTGACCAGTACAGTAACGGAATGTATTCCCATACTGACCGAAAATACGGCGTTGCAATCGGGTTGGAAAATGGACTGTTAATCAAAATTTACTGCCCCGAGGAGCTTTGTTCCATTCTCATAAATGACATAGTAACCGCTGGAAATATGATTACCGAGGGTTATTCCAAGGAACTGCACAGCCTGTTTTTATCAGCTCCCGAAAACTTCAAAAGCACCGCTAAAAATTCCGCCAACATAATTTATACACCTGTAGGTCCCGAATACTTCAAAGATAATATTCAGTAAAAAACACACCGCACATTTCCATTGACGGAATTGTGCGGTGTATATTATTTAGTCATATTCTGAAATTCTTCTTCTGTAATAATCGCAACTCCCAGTTCCTTTGCCTTTTTATTCTTAGACGAATTTGATGTGGAGTCGTTATTTATAAGGAAATCCGTTTTCGATGAAACAGCTGATGCAACCTTTCCGCCCTTAGATTCAATAAAGGCTTTCAGTTCATTGCGGTTTTTCCAGATATTCACCGAGCCTGTGATTACAAAGGTTTTACCTGCAATTGCGGAATCAGTTTCAACCTTTTCGGGTGCGGAAATTTCCAGTTCAGCCAACAGCTGATGATATTCATTGAGATTTTTTTCATCTCTGAAAAATTCCACAAAATCCCCTGCAAGGACTTCTCCGATTGTATCAATTGCCGTTAATTCGCTGATTGTAAGCTTTTCAAGCATATCAGCTTCGGGATAAACTGAGCAGATAAGACGTGATGCTGCCCTGCCGATATTTGAAATTCCCATAGCATAAAGGACACGGCTCAACTCTGTTTTTCGTGAATTTTCAATAGCCTCCCACAGCTTATCATAGGACTTCTGACCAAATCCCTCTAAGGCAACGATTTTTTCCATATGGTCGTTTATGTGGTAGAAATCCTTGAAACTGCTGATAATTCCCTCATTTATGAGAGTTTCAATTGTGGCTGTTGAAAGTCCGACGATATTCATAGCGTCACGCTGTACGAAATGCTCAAATCTGCCGATAAGCTTTGCAGGACAATCGGCATTGACACAATAAATTGTTTCCACGTCCTCGTCAGATGTTCTTATCTCCGTTTTGCCGTGACATACAGGACATTCACAGGGAATTTCAAGGCTGTCTGAACCTGTCTTATTCTCCGAAATCTGCGGAATAATCATATTCGCCTTGTACACGGAAATTGTATCACCAATGCCCAGTTTAAGCTGTTTTACGATGCTTAAATTGTGGACGGAGGCTCTTGAAACAGTTGTACCCTCCAGCTCCACAGGCTCAAAAATTGCCACGGGATTGAGCAGACCAGTTCGGCTTGCTGACCATTCCACTTCAAGCAGCTTTGTATCAGCAGTTTCATCGTGCCACTTGAAAGCAATTCCGTTTCTCGGTGCGTGAGAAGTTTCTCCAAGGCTGATTCCGTATGCCACATCATCAAGCATTAACACAAGTCCGTCAGAGGGGAACTCATTTTCCCCGATTGATTTCTCAAACTTTTTCACGGATTCAGCAAGATTTTCCCCTGTAACTGTTACGCCCTCAACGCATTGAAATCCCAGACTTTTAAGCCACTGGATACGTGCGGAAAAGGAATTTTCCTCATAGCCCTCCGCCGATACGAGATTAAAAGCAAAAAAGTTTATATTTCTCTCTGCGGTAATTTTGGAATCGAGATTTCTCACAGTTCCCACACAGAGATTTCGGGGATTTTTATACTTTGCCCCCTCCTCGATTTCAGCGTTTACACGCTCAAAATCGCTGTATTTCATCAATGCCTCGCCACGGATAACAAGTTTTTCCTTGTGGGGAATTGCTGAGGGTATGCCGATAATATGACGGGCATTTGCAGTTATATCCTCCCCTGTTTCGCCGTTTCCACGGGTTACAGCCTGCAAAAGCCTGCCGTTTTCATAGGTGAGAACTATAGTAAGTCCGTCCAGTTTCCAGCTTAAAAAGCCTGTATTTCCGCCAAGCCACGCTGTAAGTTCATCTATGCTCTTTGTTTTATCAAGGGACAGCATTTTTGCTGTGTGCTTTACTTTTTTCAGAGCCGATGAAACCTCATAGCCCACCTTTTGTGTACGGCTGCCGCTTAAAATAATGCCTGTTTCCTGTTCAAGCTGTGAAAGCTCATCATAAAGCTTGTCATACTCACGGTCTGACATTATTTCAACACCTGTGTTATAATAAGCGTCAGCGGCTTTACCGAGAATTTCATTAAGCTCTTTCATTCTGTTAATTTTATTGTTCATTATCCTGCTCCTTAATCATATGTTATTTTACTTGATAATTTCCTCTCTCATAAGGCATAAATCGTAAACATCAAGAACATTGTCCTTATATAAATCGCCTGCCTGCCAGTCGGTAATTTCACCGGAACCAAGCAGCCATTTTTCAAGCATTACAAGGTCGGCAACTGTGAATTTTCCGTCCTTATTTACATCACCTCTGATTTCCTTTTTCTCGCCGAAATCAGCTGTTATGCTCATTGCCTTTGAAAGTGAAACTGTAATTGTCTGTTCAGTTCCCGAAGCATCGCCGCCCCAGCCTGTAAATGATGCGTTATCATCGGGAATTGCCGTAAGAGTAACAGGGCAAGAGGACATATATCTGCCATTCCAGCTGCCCTTTGAAGTATCGGGAATAATTGAGTTTATCATAATTTTTCCGCCGCCGTTGGTTTTAAGGGTAATCGTCTGTAAATCGCCGCTTAATCCAATATAATTCTTCATATCTTCAAGAGTATAGGACGCTCTTTCTCTGAAAAACTGCTTGATTTGCGGAATATTCTTCTCTGTATACTGCTGACGGTTATAGTTGTAGTTGCTGTCCTTTGAACCGCCGTAAAATCCCCACCAGCGGAGAATACTGTTTGAAATCTTCTCTGTATAGTTCTGCAAATAGAAATCAGCCATTGCATTTCCCTTTTGCTCTGTGAGAACTTCATTTGCATAATCGCAGTAAACATTGGCGAATTTAATGCGGAATTCCTGATTTTTCAGCAGGCTTACAAAGAGATTTGTAGGAACATCTTTCTTTGATTTGTCCATATGTCTGAAACTATCATAGGCATATCCCTCAACTCCGCCGAAATTTTCATATGTAGCACCCATTGTATAGTCATAGTCAAAGGAAATAAATCTCCATTTTCCGTCACTATATGGATTGCCCTCAATTGGCTCCCCTGTGGTTTTCCATACGCCGTAGTTGTAGTTCGGCCAGTCATATGTACCGAGATAAAGACCTGCGGCATAATGCTCAATAAAGCTGTCAATGTCGATGTAATCGCATACAGCCTGATAATTTGCAGGATTTGTCAAATCCTTTGAGGCATATTCGTACATAAAATCAAAGTACTCGTCATGGAGGTAATCGTCACCCTCCTCAAGTTCGCCATTCTTTATTATTGCCGCATCCTGCTTTTCTATGCCATAGTTTGATTCAATGAAATAATCGGAAAATTTCTCCGTCATTTCATAAAGTCCCCAGTATTCGCCGTTGAGGAATACAACACAGGATTCCATATTCTGATTTGTAATCTGCTCTCTGTCAAACACAAGCTTCTGTGCAAAGCCGTCACGAAGACGTGCTTCATCGCTTACGGAACGGAGGCACAGGGAATCATACTTATCAATGAGATTTCCCTCAATATCATAGTTGCCGTCAATCAGCGGATAGTTGATTTTTGATGCACCGTATTCGCTTCTTGCGTAAAGGTTAAAGCTTTTCTGGGGAGTATTTCTTGTAGACGCACCCTTTATGCGGATACCCATATTCTGCTCAACTACAGTATTGCCGTTCTTTATAAATGTAAGGGTAGCCTCACGCTCCCACTCTCTGCCCTTTGAGAAGAAATTGCTTATACCTGTGTTATCCCACGGACTTTTGGCAGGATTGTAATCGCTGCTGTTTCTCCAGTTGATATACTGTGTTCCCGTAACATAAATTCCCTTGTCGGGGTCAAAGAGATTTTCGGGGTCTGTAACAAGTGAAACAACCGTCATATCCTTATACTGTGCCAACGCCCCCGATGTGATGAAATATGTCTGACTTACAACATCGCTGTATAAGCCGTCACTATTTTTTGCAACCGCACGGACTACCGTTGCCTTGTCCACGTTAAATGGCGGCTGCTGATAGCCTGTGCCTCTTGAAATTGAAGTGGCAGAGCTTTCGTTTTCAGCATATACGCTGTAGATATTCGGCTCATTTGTTCTGTCTTTAACCGTAATTGGAGAGAAATATTGCATTGCTGTAGGAGATGATGCAGGGTTTGAACCGTCAACTGTGTAATAAATTTCGCAGTTTTCTGCTGATAATGTCAAGGAAAAATCAGTTCCGTAAAATCCTGAACCTGCGGAAAATACAGGAGCAGATGCCACGATTTTATTTACTGCGGCAGGTGTGGGAGTCATAATTTCGCATACGCTTCCGCCGTCGGGAGTACGTCCGTAGGTGAAATCCTCCGCCAATGTGGGAACGTCTATCTGCTGAATTAATCCTCCGTTGGAATTGCTGAAAATAATTGTTTCGCCGTTTTTGCTGAGAGCAAAGTTTGTGTGCAGTTCAGAGCCTGTAGATTCAAGCTTTGATGCGAAAACTACCATATGCTCTCCGCCCTTGATAATTGTGCCTGCGGGAAAAGTCCATTGCATAGGTGCATTTACATCATCAGACAAGCCATATCCCGACAAATCCACATCAGCTGAGCTGCTATTGTAAAGCTCAATCCAGTCGGAATACTGTCCGTAGCTGTCAGAAAGACAGGACTTATTCTGTGTGCATACCTCGTTGATTACCACGGGACTATCCGCAGCCTTTACAACAGGCATACATACACCAAGGGTTGATGATGTCAGCGTCATTGCCAACGCCATTGACATAAAGCCTTTTTTGAATTCCATAATTAATTTCTCCTCTCACAATGCGATTATTTTTGTAGCATTGCCTTATTTAAATTATAACAGATAATTCCAAGATAATCAAGACTTTTTTTATATTTAATATACAAAACAAAACTCCTCCCACAGCTTATGCCATAGGAGGAGATAATCTTCAGGGCATCTCTAATACCAATCCCTTTTATTTCAGCTTGAATGTTTTAATGTCACCATTTGTTGTTGTGATTTCAAAGGCTACGCTTTCAGCTTCTGAGAATTTGAATGGTTTAAAATTCACTACACAATAGAACAGACTATTATATTCGTCATCTTCACATGGTCCCATTATATTGTCATAAGGAGCATGAAGTGCAGCTTCATTGTACTCTGAAAAATCCATAACTGCACCGTCTACGATAAGTTTTACAGGACATTCCTCAGGTATGGGCTGATATGCGTTTTCAGATTTGAGATTGAGAATATCACGTATTTTCAAATCAGCAATTCTGAAATAATCTGTAATCACTTCTCCGCCAATTTCAAGAGTTTCAGGGATAGTGTAGCTGAATGTGATACTTGCCTGATAGTCAGAAAGATGAGCATATGTTACTGTACAGGGAGTTCCGTTGATTTCAACTTCCTCATAAAGCTCGTGATATTCAACAGGTGAAAGGTAAGATGTCTCAGGAACAAATTCCATACTTAAATCAACATCCTTGACTTTTTCCTTGTATCCCGTTCTGTAAATCACTTTGTTAATTCGCATGATAAGAGATTCGGAACCTATTTCATATAATCCGCAGCTTGGAAGATTTCTTATGTTAAAGAAATAAACTGTATTACCGTCAGCGTCTGTATCAGGAACAGCAGTAACTATAGATGAACCATAATCTTCATAATTTGTAACATTATTTTCATTTACGCTTACATCTATACTTATTTCATCAACAGGAATATCTTCTTTCAAAGTTGCCTGAACGAGAGTATATGTTTCATCAACATCGCCCATAAAAGCAACTGCCTTAAATGCTATTTGGTCATTTTCACAGCTTACATCAAGGGGCTGATACTGTCCGTTGATATATTTCTCCGTTGAGATTTCATCTGAAAAGCCTCCACGAAGAATTTCAACTATATTGAAAGTTCCCGTTACAGCTCCAACTGTCAACGCACTTGCCATACATAGTGTAGCGGCGGCTACTGAAACTGAAATCACTCTTTTTATTGAGAATTTTTTCTTAATCTTAGGAGTTTCAGCGTATGCGGCTTTATAAAGATTTTCTTTCCAGCTGTCAGGTGTTTTTATACTGTCAAATGCTTTTTCAAGTCGTTTCATATAATGACCTCCTTTTCCTCTTTGTCGGTCAGTATTTCTTTCAGCATTTCCCGTCCTCGTTTAAGCCTGCTTTTAATTGTATTCTCCTTGCTGTCGAGAATTGAAGCAAGTTCAAGGACGGAATAGCCTGCGTAATAAAAGAGATAAATGACCTCTCTGTACTTTTCGGGTAATGTCATTACGGTGTCAAGAAGTGTTCTGTCCTCCATTTCGATACTGCAATCGTCAGCGAAAGTAAGAGGTTCCGTTTTATGACGGCTGAGAAATCTGAATCTGTTTTTACACTCGTTTATGGCTACTCGTATTAGCCACGATTTAAGATATTCAGGTTCTTCCGTCAGCATCTCCTTATTTTTGAACAGCTTTAAGAATGTATTCTGATAACAGTCCTCGGCATCATGTCGGTTTCCGAGGCGAACCAGACACAAACCTGTTATCATATCCGAATATTCTTCTACTGCCTTTTCAAATAGCTGTTTTGTTTCAATTTCCGTCATTGGATTTCCTCCCCCTTTCAGCAATTGATGTGCCAGCTAACTCTTGAATTTTTCTGCTTGCCTAAAAGCCAAAATTTGTCGTCAGAAAAGCTTGCAATACACAAAGTATTACTGCACTTTTCTTCCTAAACTTTTGACTTTTATTCTTCGCATAAAATATTCACGAGTTATCTGCCCCATCAATAGTAATACACCACGAAACGCTCAAAGGTTGCATTGATTTACAAAAATAATTTCAGATTTGAAAAATTTATTCCAATTCAGCGAAAAGCCGTTCTTCCATATCAAGTATTTCATCTACTGCCTTGCGAACTGCCTGTTCAGCTTCCGCTTCAAAATCTGTAGCATTGCTAAGGTCAAACCAACCTGTGCGGTAAAGCCGTTTCCATGTGAAATCTCTGTTTGAGTTTGGTTTAAGAATATCTATCATTTTATTCATTGTCGCTCTTTGTTCTTCAGGAACGTTCTTTCCTGTGATTTCAAAAATAAGATAAAATCTTTCGGTTTCATATCTGAACCAGTATGAATAAATACTATATGTTTTCCATGCACTTTCGGGAGAATCTAATAATGGTATTCTTTTATCCATTTCCGCTGTTCTGAAACAAGTTCCAAAGTCTTCTTCATGAATAATTTTACCCTCATCATTAAGCTTTTGAAGTGTATTTGAAATAATTGATTCAATACCTGAATCATACATTGTTATGTTATCATATATTAAGTCAAGTGCCTGTCTGTGCTTGCTGTAAATTTTATTGCAGATTTCTATTAATCGTTTATCTTCCACAATATCCCTCCTTATAAACGATACGTAATTCTTAATTAACAACCCTGTTTCTTCTGATACGTTTGGATTTTCGCAAATGTTTTCAAGTATTTCAGCAACATCGCTGTAGGAAAAAACCTGCCAGTTAACTTCATCGCTGGGAGTATCGCCGTCAGGAGTAAGATACACATACAAACGCTGATAATCGGGATACGCCTGCTCCATTTGCATACGATAACGGTTAAGCTGGTTGCTATGCTCATGGGAATCAACTTTATTTTCAATTGCAACAGCTATTTTCTCTTTGTGAGATATAATAAGTATGTCAATGTGTTTCGACTCTCTGTGAACTGAAAAGCTGTAAAAATCAGATAAAAGACAATTGAAAATATCCATTTGCGGTAATTTATTATCCGAAAAAACCCTTTGCATAAACATAGAAATAAATTTATCACCTATGCCGTGAGTTTCATTTGCGTCCAACAGCCAACGAAGCATATTGCTGTGCCTTATTTCCTGTCGTTCTATACGAAGCACATCAAATATATTAAGCTTGCTCGCCCAGGGAGAAAGTTCCTCCAGACATTCAATATCAAGCAAAAAATCCTTTAATGCTTGTTCATCCGTTACATTATTATTATTCATATTACACCGCCTTTTTAAAACGAAATCATTTCCATAATAGCAATTGCATCGCCTACAGTAATACCCTCGGTATCGTCAATATCAGCGTTCAAAAAGCCCTGCTCCGAAAGCTCATATTTATCGGGATTGCCTAAGAACTGATAAATTGCAGCAACATCGGAGGCTGTCACAGTTCCGTCATTGTTAGCATCTCCAAGCAGCGTAGGTCCATTTTCATCTGTGGGAATTTCTCCCTCAATGACTACAAATTTCCTGTTGTACTTCTTTGCAAATTTCTCTGCAATTGAGCCTGCATAACCATAAATTACCGCATCGCTGTAAATAGCGTCTTCCGAATCGGCAATTTTGCATACGGGATTTTCTATTGTAATCTCCGCCAGAACTTCACACATATCAAAAGCTTTTATTCCGATATTTGCAACGCTGTACGGAAGTGTCACCGATTTAAGGCTTATGCAGTAACCAAAGGCGTTTTTGCCTATGCTTTTGACAGTTTTCGGAATTACCACAGAGGACAAGTCATCACAGCCATAAAATGTATAGTCCTCAATTGCTGTCACACCCTCGGGAATACTAATGGAAATCAATGAACAGCAGTCGGTAAATGCGTATTCTCCGATACTTTTAACGCTGTCGGGAAGTATAACTTCAGTTAACATTGGACAATATGCAAATGTATTTTTACCTATAGACTCAATTCCGTCGGGAACTGTAACAGAAACCAAATGGAAACAGTTTTCAAATGCACTCTCACCGATACTTGTAATCCGGTCGGGAATAACAAATTCTTCCAATGTGTCACAGAATGAAAAAGCTGCGTTTCCGATTGTTGTGACGCTATCGGGAATTGTTATGGACTCCAATGAAGAACAGGCATAAAATGTTCTGTCCTCAATTGCAGGCACACCGTCGGGGATTATAATTGACTGCAATTTAAAGCAATCTTCAAATGCCGCTTCTCCAATGCTTGTGACAGTTTCGGGAATATTAATTGATGAAATGCTGTTGCATCCGAAAAATGTATGCTCTTTTATTTCTGTAATTTTCGGCGGTAATGAAATGTACGTCGCTGAGTAACATCCCTCAAAGGCATAACCGCCAATATACGTAACCATTCTCGGGATAATTATTGATGTTAAAGATTCACAGCACATAAATGCCGCTTCACCAATAGATGTAATATTTGGAGAAAAACTGATTTTCTTCATTGCTTTGCAGTCCATAAACGCTCCCTCTCCGATACTTGTTACAGAATCGGGAAGAAATGCGGATTCCAGCGATTCACAGCCAAAAAATGTGAAATCTTCAATTGCAGTAATACCTTTGGGAATATTAATTGATTTCAATCCTTTGCAATGTTCAAAAGCTGAATAACCTATGCTTTGAACTGTAGCGGGAATTTTTACCATAGCCAAGGAATGACAGCTTGAAAATACTCCGTCCTCAATTTTATCAATATTTTCGGGTAGCGTTACCACCGACAAGTTATAACAAAATGCAAAAGCATATTCCTTTATTTCAGTAACGCTGTCGGGTATCGAAACCGAAACCAGCTCCTTACAGCCGTAAAATGCCGTTTGTTCAATATTTGTAACGCCCTCTTTAATTATAACCTTTTTAATATCATCTCTATCCTGCCACGGTGATTCATAATCGTGCCACTTTCTCATTGCACCCTCACCGCTTATAGTAAGAACTCCCTCAGCGTCAAGAGTCCATTTAAGATTTTTAAAATCTATTCCGCAATTTCCTGACTCGACAATTTCCGGAGGCGTAGTATCCTCATATTTTCGGTCGTATTTTCTTGCATATTTCTCTGCTGTGGAATTTCTCAGACCGCATAATGTCGTTGTACGGGTAAAAGTTGTTTCAGAATCAAAAATAACACAATCGGGATTTTTTATTTCAACTCTTATAAGATGACTGCAATTGTAAAAGGCATTATCTCCGATACTTTCAACTCCGATTGGAACAACCACTGAACTCAGTTCATGACAATATCTGAAAGCCTCATCTTCAATAGCTGTAACGCTGTCGGGGATTGTTATGGAGGATAAACATTCACATCCGTTGAATAACCCCTTTTTGATTACAGATAAACCCGCTGGCAGTTTTACTGAAATTAATCCTATGCAACCCGAAAAAACCCATTCACCTATGCTTGTAACAGTGTCAGGAATGATTATTGACGGTGACAAACTTTCACAATGTGCAAATGCACCATCCCCTATGGTTAAAAGTCCGTCGGGCAAGTTGATTTTTTTTAAATTTTCACAGTCATCAAAGGCATCAATTCCGATATTCTTAATGCCATCATTGAGAACAACCTTTGATAACTTAACACAACTATCAAATGCCCAATCACCAATATCCACAATGCTGTCAGAAAATTCAACGGATTCCAGCTTTTGATTTTCATAAAAGGCACAATTACAGATTTTTTCCACTCCATTTGGAATTATATATTCTGTTTCAGACTTTCCAGTGGGATAAGTTATAAGAGTTTTCATCTCCTTATCAAAGAGAACCCCGTCAACATCGGTATAATATTCATTGTTTTCATCTACGGTTATAGTATCTAACTGAAAAGCGTAAACAATGAATTCTTCGGATATCTGTGTAACAGATGCCGGTATTTTCAGCGATGTTAATTTTTGAAAGCCATTAAATGCCCATTTTTCGATTGTTGTAAGAGTATCGGGCAAAATAATTTCCGTTACTTCTGTCATAGCCGCAAAAGCATTTGTACGTATAGTAGTAATACCATTTTCAATAATTATGGTTTTAATACTTTCGTCAAAACACCATGGACCATAATCCATTATTGCTCCCTCTCCGCTTATTATTAGCGTTCCCTCATCGTCATATGTCCATGATAAATTGGCAGGTCCGTCCAATTCATATGTTTCTGTTTCGGCAGAAAATGCAGTAATACTTACTGGGTTATACGGCATAACCCCAATGCTGTTAACAGCTGCCAATGCTGCCGCTGTAAGGCATACGATTGTTTTTTTAAATTTTTTCATGGTTAATATCCCTTTCAAATATAATTCACACCTGCGTTAGGGCATCTCTAAAAACTCGTTTGATTAAAGAAAAAACAGATAGGTGCGGCAGCTGCAAGGAAAGCTTCCGAAGGCGTGCTTTCGCACTCCAAGGGAGGTTGACGCAGCAGATGTCGTGCATAGCTGTTTTTTCTCAAAA
>JAFSBM010000160.1 GCA_017437285.1 Ruminococcus sp.
AGAAATACTGACAAAGCGTGGCTTAGTCAGTATTTCAGATTACTATTCATTAGTACATATTTAATTTTGAATTGAACCGCCGTATGCCGAACGGCACGTACGGTGGTGTGAGAGGGCGGTTCATTCCGTCCTACTCAATTTTAGAGATGCCCTATAGCAAATTCGCTATTGACTTTCATATGAAATTATTGTATAATATTTACATAGTTTTTATGAAAGGAAGCAAAAAAATGAATAAGGAAGAATACATAAATTCCATAAAAAAGGTTATCATAACAGAGGAGCAGATACGTGAAAAGGTGAAAGAGGCAGGAAAATATGTTGAAAGTCTTTACGACGGAAAGCCTATTTTGTTGATTTCCATTCTCAACGGCAGCTTTGTATTTGCAGCTGACCTTGCAAGAGAAATCAATGTTCCCTGTGAAATTGCCTTTATGGTGGCAAAAAGCTATGTAGGCTCAGAGTCCAGCGGTGATGTGAATATTATTCTTGATATTGACAAGGACCTTTCGGAATATAATGTAGTTATTGCCGAGGATATTGTTGATACAGGAAGAACTCTTAAAAAAGTATGTGAAATCCTCAAAAGCAGATCCCCCCACAGCTTTAAGGTTGTAAGTTTTCTTGACAAGCCTAAACGCCGTGTAGTTGATTTCAAGGCGGATTATGTGCTTTTCACAATTCCCGATACTTTCATTGTGGGATATGGTCTTGACTACAACGATTATTTCAGAAATCTGCCATATATTGCCGAGTTATAAGGAGAAATTATGAATACAGGAAAAAGAAAAGTAGTGCTTATAGGCACGGGAATGGTTGGTATGAGTTTTGCATATGCTCTTGTTAATCAGGGTGGAATCTGCAATGAACTTGTGCTTATTGATATCAATAAAAAACGTGCCGAGGGAGAGGCTATGGACCTCAATCATGGTCTTGCTTTCGGTAAAACAAATATGAGAATTTATGCAGGGGAATACAGCGACTGCAAGGACGCTGATATTATTGTAATTGCCGCAGGTGTCGCACAGAAAGAGGGCGAAACTCGCCTTGACCTTTTACAGCGTAATGCAAACGTATTCCGTTCAATTATAACTCCCGTTGTAAAATCGGGATTTGACGGTATATTCCTTGTTGCTACAAATCCTGTTGATATAATGACAAGAGTAACATATGAGCTTTCAAGATTTGGTGCGGCACGGGTAATCGGTACGGGAACTTCTCTTGATACTGCCCGTCTGCGTTATCTTTTAGGCGACTATTTTATGGTAGACCCGAAAAATATTCACGCATATGTTATGGGTGAGCATGGTGACAGCGAATTTTCTCCCATTTCACAAATGCTCCTTGGAACTAAGCGTATTTCCGAACTTCTTGAGGATAAGTGCAACGGCTACTGCACAGAGGATTTGAAGAAAATTGAGGAGCAGGTGCGTACTGCCGCATATAAGATAATTGAGGCTAAAAATGCAACCTATTACGGCATAGGAATGGCTATAACACGTATTGTTAAGGCTATTTTAGGTGATGAAAACAGCGTTCTTACCGTTTCCGCAAAGCTTTGCGGCGAATACGGCTGCAAGAATGTATTTGCAGGAGTTCCATGTATAATCGGCAGAAACGGTGTCAAGGAGGTTATTGAGTTATCTCTTACAGATGAGGAACTTGACAGTTTCCGCAATTCTGTTGATATTCTTGATAAAAGCTTTGAGGGCGTAATCTGAAAATAATATGATTTTTGAGAAATTGTTGAAAACTTCACTTTCAATGGCATTGGCGGCACTTTTAAGCGGCTGTTCATTTTTTGATAATCTTGCTGAAAGTCTGACAGTTGTCAATGAGATTGAAATGCCCGAAAAGCCTGTTGCCTATGAGATGCCTGATGTGGAATGTATTGCTGATGAACTCCGCAGCAGCCAATGGTTTGACTATTGGTGCAGCGAGGTGCTTGACGGAAATAATTCCGTAACTTTGGCAGAGGGACTTGATACAGAACAGGTGAAAAAGGCTATAATCCTTATGCGAAGCGATTATCCGCAGATTTTCTGGCAGGGGGAATTGTTCAGCGTTACAAGCAATTCTTTTGAAACTACCATTGAAGTGCCGACTATAAGCGGAATTGAGCTGGCTGAAATTCCGCAGATGTTACAGGAAGTTGAAAAGGCAGCAGATGAGATAATTGACGGTATTCCCGATGAGTGGAGCGATTACGAAAAAGTAGTCTGCGTACACGACTATATTATCGAAAATACGGAGTATGACAAAATTGCGGAAAAGCTCACAAGAAAGGGAATAAGCCACGGCATTTACGGCTGTCTTATTGAGAAAAAAGCCGTATGTATGGGATATGCAAGTACATTTCAGTACCTTATGAACAGACTTGGCATTGAATGTGGTACTTGTTCAGGCTCCGACCATGCGTGGAATTACGTGAAAATCGAGGGCGAATATTACTGGATTGACACAACGTGGGATGATGACGATTCGGGTTCACCATTACATACCTATTGCCTTTTTACAACGGAACAGCTTCTCAATACACGTACATTTGGCGAAATACAGCCCTTTGTTCCTCAATGCACATCAACTGAAACTACTTATATCGCAAAAAACGGCGGTTTCTTTGAGGTGTATGACGAAAAAGAAATTATCGGATATTTAGGCGAAAATTCCGATATGGACAAGTGCCAGATAATGTTTGGCAGTTATGAGGAATACTGCAAGGCTCTTGATGAGCTTATTGCAAAGGGGAAAGCGGCAAGAGCAATCAAAGCAGATAAATTGCGATACAGCCGCATTGATGATATGTATAGTATTGTTTTTATTTTGGGGGTGTAGAGTGAAACGCCTGAAAATACTTATTTCTTTGGCATTGATGATGTTAATGTGCGGATGTGAAATCACAATGGAGAAAGTGACATCTGAGGTTTCGGAAACAGAAACGGAGTTTAACGGGTATCTTGACGAAGAAACTATTTATGATATTCTTGTGACGGAATTGGCACAGGGAAAATCCGTAATTGAATTTGACAAAGTTATTGATGTTGATGTGCTTAATGCGATAATTACACGGATTGAGCATGAATATCCCGAATACTACTGGTTATCCAAGACACGTACAATTACAACGAGCAACAGGTATACAACAGTTGATTTTAATACTGTTGAAATTTTAAATGAGGAGCAGACAAAAGCGGAGTTTCAGGTGCTTGAAGCGGCAGCAGATGAAATAATCTCGGCTATGCCTGCCGGACTTGATGACTATGGAAAAATCCTGTTTATTCACGACTATCTTGCAGAAAATGTTGTATATGCTACAGATAAAGTTGGAATAGAAACAGAGGGATTATGGGATACAGCCTATGGCAGTCTTGTGCAGGGATATGCTGTGTGCGGCGGATATGCAGATGGTTTTACATATTTAATGAAACGGCTTGGAATTGAAAGCGGCGTTGTCTATGGTGAAGTTTCGGACGAAAACGGTAATCAGACAGGTCATGCGTGGAATTATGTATATCTTAACAATATGTATTACTGGCTTGACCTGACATGGGATGACACCGATGATGAAAGCAATCCTGTGACTCATTTCTATTTTCTCATTGATGATAGGCATATGAATAAAAATCGTGTTCTGCGGAAAAATCAGTATTTCGTGCCTGCCTGCTATTCAATGGACGAAAATTTTTATGTGCGTAATGACAGCTATATTACCTATTATACCGCTGAGGCAGTAGGATTGGCAGTACTTTCATCGCCATATGATGATAAAATAGAGTTGATGTTTGCAGATAAATTGTCATATGATACAGCTGTAAAAGACCTTTTGGAGAATGGCAAGCTATGGGAATTGCCCGAATGTGACGGAATAAGCGATTCTGTATCATATTCATTAAATGATGATATGTATGCTATCTGTATCAATACCGGAGCGTAATAAAATAATCTGGGCATCTCTAAAAACCCCTTTTGAGAAAAAACAGCTATGCACGACATCTGCTGCGTCAACCTCCCTCGGAGTGCGGTAGCACGCCTTCGGCAGGTTTCCTTGCATCTACCGCACCTATCTGTTTTTTCTTTAATCAAACGGGTTTTTAGAGATGCCCACCTGATAAAAAGGCTGTATGACCACTTGGTTATATAGCCTTTTGAGTGTAAAAAAATACACCGTGCATTAAGTTGCACGGTGTATTTCTGTAAATGAATTAATCCTTATTTTTTCCGCCGCCGATTTCTGTATTTCTTGCAATTTCAGCGAATGTACCTGAAGGCTGAGCCTCGATGAATTCCATTGCATTGCTGTCGAAGTAGAACCAGATACAGAAAGCAACAAGTCCTGAGTTATTCTTGATGTTGATGTTGAAATCAATTGTATCGCCCTGCTTACAAGCGATATTGTCGCCGTAGAATACCATTCCTGTTTCGTTTGAAACATCTACAGCCTCAATCTGACCGTTATTTACACGGATAATACCGTCAATTACCTTGTCAGCGTAAATAGCAACACCTGCAACGTCTGAAAGGTCAGGTACAATTCTTACCTTGTAGTCGCCGTCAGGAATATTCTCCTTGATTTTGAATGAAGCTGTAATCATTTCATCCTCAAAGAAGAAGTTTTCGTCCTTTGAAATATCAAGCCACATTGCATATCTGCCGTCTTCCTTTGCAACATAAGCAGGCTCTGTGGGCTTTTCTGTAGCTTTAGTAACAACGCTTGTCACAACTTCTGTAACCTTAACTGATTCTGTAACAACAGCACCCTCTGCATCTGTTGCTTCCTGTCCGTCAGCCTCTGTTACGGGAACAAATTCTGTAGCAGGCTGTCCCTCAGCGTCAGTTACATCCTGAACTTCTGTTACGATTTCTGTAACAGGAGCTTCTGTTGCGTCAGCAACGGGGTCCTCAGCGTCGAGGTCAGCATTTGGGTTATCAAGAGAAAGGCTGTTATCAGCAGCTGCACCTACCTCAAAGGGGTACTGCATGGGAGCGCTTGTTTCCTCTTTCTTATTACAACCGGCAAATGTTGAAGCCGCAACAGCGAGTATGGCAAAAATTGCCACGATTTTTTTAGCAAAATTCTTCATGTTTTCAAGTCCTTTCATATGTATATATTTGAAACCTTAGTCGTCAAGGCAGACTTACTGCCTATTTATATTATACACGACATAATGATTTTTGTCAAGGGAGATATTGAATTGTAATCTTTTATTAGTAAAAGCTTCATTCAATTTTCATCATATGCACACAAAAGAACATGGAAAAGGGCAATTATTTTTTATCAAGTGTGACCTGATTGAATTCCTCTATTAATTTTTCGTCAAAGCTGCCGTCAGAGGTACAGCCCCATGTAAATCTGCCTATGCCGTTTTCTTTAAAGAAACTGAATGTAAGAACTCTGCCGTCACTGTATTCAACGGTAACATCAGAAACAACAGCCTTATGATTAGTGCGTTCTTCATAAACGTCAAAAGTATAGTACGTTCTGCATTTTGTATCAACAGCTTTGTTTTCTCCGATTAAAGCACGGTATATGCTTTCAAGATTGTTTATTTTTTCATCAATTACAGCTGTTTGAGTCTGCTTATCGCCATAAATTCCGCTCGGAGTAATACGGTGAATAAGTGAATTGAAATCCTCCTCGTATATCATTTCTGCCAAGACTTTCACTTCTGAATTCTGTGCAAGCGTTTCAAAGCTGGGGATTTTTTCATTTTGCCAAATCATATTTTCCCAAAGTAACGCTACAGGAATTAAAACCGCTAAAAGTACGCATACTGAGGCTATTACAGCTTTTTTTGACCTTTTGATTTTTTTGTTGATTTTCTTCATTGCCTTTGCTTCATCGGGAATTTTTTCGGGAGCTTTCTCCTCAATTTCAACTTCCTCCGACAACCTGCGGCAGGACTCGCAATTTTCAATATGCTCCCTTACTATTTCCGCTGTTTCCTCTGAACAGAGATTTTCAGCGTATAACGGCAAAATATCCTTTACAACACAACATTTAATTTTCTGACTCATATTTCATTCTCCTTTTCAAGCTGTCGTATAATTTTCTCCTTTGCACGAAAGAATGTAACCCTTGCCCAGTTTGAGCTTTCACCGAATAAATCGCCGATTTCGCCGAATTTCAGTTCCGCAAAGACTCGGAGGGTAAAAACCTCTTTATACGGTTCATCAAGGGTATGAAGAATACTGTGAACCGCTTGTGACTGCATTTTATTGTTCAGCCGTTCTTCAACATTGTCAGCGGAAACAAATTCCATTTCATCGTCAATGGGAATATTCTTGTTTTCCGCCCGTTTTACGTAATTGAGCCATATATTCCTTGCAATGCGGCAAAGATAAGTTTTCAGCGAACATTCGCCCTTGAATTTGTCAATCGACATAAAGGCATTCAGCATTGTGTCCTGCAAAATATCCTCTGCAAGCGTTTCATTTCGGCATAAATTGAATATGTACCGATAAAGTTCCTTTGCATAGGCTTTGTAAATATCCTCAAGGCTTTTATCCATTCTTTCACCTCCTTCAACTATACAGACAACTGAAATTCAAAAGTGTTACAACTATTATATCATTTTTTCAAAAATTTTTCAAATCAAAAAATTTCTATTGATTTTTTCACGGAAATGATGTATAATAAAAACACAGTATAAGTGCCGATTGAGATTTATAGATTTAAAGTGCCTCGCACATTCGCAAACTTTAGTTTGCGAATGTGCGGATCGACAAATAGCAAACGCCGAAAGATTTTGTCGTTTGCTATAAAAGAGAGGGATTTTATGCTTAAAGCCATATGCTCAAAAAAAGAGCTTACTCTTTGCAGATATTACAGCTGTATCAGCGATATTGTTGATTTGCCTGAAATTATCCGCCTTAAAGAGATTACGCATCATATCTCCACAACGAGATTTCAGCATTGCATAAATGTGTCATATTACGCATATGTAACCTGCCGATTTTTCAGACTTGACGCACGTTCGGCTGCAAGAGCAGGTCTGCTTCACGACCTTTTCTACTACGACAGACGTGAATACAACATCAGCCGTAAAAAACATCAGCCGAAACACAGCCGCCGCCATTCCGATATGGCATTGGAAAACGCTATGAAGCTTGTTTCTGTCAATTCCAAGGAACAGGATATGATAGTCAAGCATATGTGGCCTGCTACCATTGCTTTTCCGAAATATATGGAAACTTATATCATAACGCTGGTGGACAAATACTGTGCAGTTCTTGAATTCTGCATACCAAAATTCAAAAAATTCATAAAATTCAGGAGGACAAACCAATGAACATTGAAACAAAATGTCTGCATTCAGGCTACACACCTAAAAATACAGAGCCGAGAGTTGTGCCAATCGTACAGAGTACAACTTATGTTTACGACTCAACAGACGATGTAGCCGCTGTATTCGATGACCCCACAAAGAGCCTTATTTACTCACGCTTTGAAAATCCCACAGTTATGGCTGTTGAGGATAAAATTGCCGCATTAGAGGGCGGTATCGGTGCTATGTGTACATCAAGCGGTCAGGCTGCTTCAATGTGTTCATTGCTCAATATTCTTCAGGCAGGGGACAGCTTTATTTCCACAACTACAATTTACGGCGGAACTGTTAATCTTTTCGCTGTAACATTGAAGAAGCTGGGCATTGAGTGCATTTTCGTTTCACCCGATGCTACAGAGGAAGAAATTCAGGCTGCATTCAAGCCAAATACAAAGGCAGTTTTCGGCGAAACTCTCGCAAATCCCGCACTTTCTGTTCTTGATATTGAGAAGTTTGCAAAAATCGCTCATAAGAACGATGTTCCCCTTATCATTGACAATACATTCCCCACACCTATTCTTTGCCGTCCTATTGAACACGGTGCTGATATTGTAATTCACTCCACATCTAAGTATATGGACGGTCACGCTGTACAGGTCGGCGGTGTTATCGTTGACTCAGGCAACTTCAACTGGGCAAACGGCAAATTCCCCGAATTTACAGAGCCTGACGAGAGCTACCACGGAATTATCTACACAGAAACTTATGGAAAAGCCGCATACATAATCAAGGCAAGAATGCAGCTTATGAGAGATTTAGGCTGCTATCCTGCTGCACAGTCTGCATTCTATCTCAATTTAGGACTTGAAACTCTTGCTATCAGAATGAAGCAGTACTGCGAAAATGCAAAGATTGTGGCTGAATATCTTGAAGCAAATGAAATGGTTGAATCCGTAAATTATCCCGGATTAAAGAGCAGTCCTTACTATGACCTTGCACAGAAGTATCTCCCACTTGGTTCAAGCGGTGTAATCTCCTTTGTAATCAAGGGCGGACGTGATACAGCTGTTAAGTTTATGGACTCCCTCAGCCTTGCATCAAACGAAGTTCACGTTGCTGATATCCGCACCTGTGTTCTTCACCCTGCAAGTGCAACTCACCGTCAGCTTACAGACGAACAGCTTGTAGCCTGCGGAATTAACGGCGGAATGATTCGTTTCTCCGTTGGACTTGAAAACGTAAATGATATTCTTGATGACCTTAAAAAGGCATTTGAGGCAATAAAGTAACATCAGATGATGCGAAAAAGCGTACCCGTAAAAAGGTACGCTTTTGTTATTGTCGAAAAAAGAACGGCAGAAATAAATTCCACCGTCCATAAATTCTAAAGGGCATTACGAATTGCCGAAAGGCTAAAGGCTAACAGCTAATGGCTATAATACCAATCCCTAAAACAACAGTAGACAAATCTAATGGCATAAATACTGTCTGTCGTCGTTGGACTTCCTCACCATACGACAGTATGCTTTCGTCGTCCGCCTTGACATACAGCATTTCTGCTCATCATCTTTGTCTACTA
>JAFSBM010000017.1 GCA_017437285.1 Ruminococcus sp.
AAAAGTCGACATTTCCCTCCCTTTTTCCCCTACGGTTTTCCTCTCTGGGCTCTCCTTTCCCTTTCCCCTTTTTCCCTCCCATTGTCGACTTTTGATGAGGGGGATTTTTTGTATAAGAAAATTTCATGTCTTTTCATTCGTGTCAATTAGTCGTTTCAAATGAGTTTCATTTAAGTCCTCTGCCATTTGCTTTTATAAAGTTTTAGTTGTTACAAAGTACTACTGTTGTTTTAGGGATTGGTACAAGATACAAAAAAAGCTGTGAGAACTCTTTTAAATGAGATTCTCACAGCTTATTTTAATTAGGTTTAATGCGGTGAAATTTATTTAATTCCTGCAAGTTTTTTCTGAATTGCCACAGCATCGTCAACTGTAAGTCCGTCACAAGCGAAATCCGCATTGAATTCGCCTAAATCTGATAATGCGTACTTATCGGGATTTGCTATAGCCTGCATAATTGCGGCTGCATCGGCAATTGTTGTGATTTTGTCACGGTTAGCATCACCGTTGAGGTAGTCGGTGAGGTCAAGGTTTAAACCGCCGAGAGTGCCTGATGAATTAGCCCCCTCCAAGGAATAACGCATCGGATAACAGCCTGTTGCTTTATGAATTTCCTCTGCAAGCGCAATATGTTCTTCCTTTGTAACTTCCTTTTTAGGAATAAGGTAGATGCTATTCAAAAGCACTGAAACTCCACGAAAATCACTTTCGCCGCCCTCATATTTTATCACATCAAAAACATCGCTGTGTGCCTCAGCATATTCAAGTATTTTTTCTTCCTGTTCTATTTCTATAATTTCATTTGTAATTCCGTCATAAACTTTTTGCTTAGGACAATATGCTGTCATATAATCACAGATTATGTTCTGAAATTTTGTCTGATTATGATTATATATAGAATACAGATTATCATTCCCGATTATTTCGCAGATTTCCTTTGCAATTTCAGGAGATATCACTTTACTCTCAACAAATAAGGAATAATTAGTTTTAGCAGGTTCAACCAAATTCACTCTTACTTTCAGACTGCTGTCCAGTTGGCTTATTTTATCCTTTATCGCTTCAATTTCCGCATCTGCTTTTATATTAAACATCATAAAATCATCTGAACGATAAACCTCATATAAATATATCGAATCTCTTTCGGTATTACGCAAAAACATATACTTTGTATCTTCAATCCCAAGCCATTCCTGATTCTCCAGCTGAACACAGTCCTTAAAAGTTTCTGCTATAGCTTCTTCGTCAACAGTTCCCCAATGCTGTAATGCGTTTGTGCTAATTGCTGTAACAGCTGAAACTGCTGTTATTGCCGATAATGCAAGTGAAATTATACGTTTTTTCATGGTGATGACCTCCTTTGTTCATTTTAATCCTGCAAGTTTCTTCTGAATTGCCACAGCATCGTCAACTGTAAGTCCGTCACAAGCGAAATCCGCATTGAATTCGCCTAAATCAGATAATGCGTACTTGTCGGGGTTGGCTATAGCCTGCATAATTGCGGCTGCATCGGCAATTGTTGTGATTTTGTCACGATTAGCGTCGCCGTTGAGATAGTCGGTGAGGACAATGGTTGAGGCATATGACGGAGGTGCATTTTCAAGTGCAATACAGCATGGAGTAAATCCTGTAGCTTGGTAAATTTCTTCGACTATTTCAAGCTGTTCGTCTAATGAAAGCTCCGTTTCAGGTACAACATATGTCATATCACGCCATACTACTGTTCCACGGAAGTCCTTATCCCCTGCTTTATAGGAAACAAGTTCAACATCAGGTATATTTGAATTAACGTAGTCGTTTATTATTTCTTTAGCCTGCGTATGTTCTCCTGTTTTTTTATTATACCAAAAATCAGCATAGCTTAATAAATATTCAAAATTCACAACATGATAGGAGTAACGATTATATTCATAATTGAAGTCAAGGCATTTATCTCCGACAATTTCACGTATTTCTTTTGCAATATCAAATGTAATTTTATCTGTGCTGAACGCTACATACTGAGTATTATCCTTGCTTTTGCTTATACGTGCTTTGAAATTTTCATCAATAGATTTTATTTTTTCTTCAATTTCAGAAGTGTACTCAGCAGAGTTAATGGTAAAACCTACTGTGTCATTTATCTCGCTGACTTCGTATATAGTAAGATGAGAATTGTCTGTTTCTGCATATGTAAAGTCTGTCGGACAACATCCTAACCATTCATAGCCCTCAATTTCTACAGCATTCTCAAAGGCTTTGTCCATAAACTCCTCGTCTATCATTCCCCATGGGTGCAACGCATTGGCACTCATAGCCGATACTGCTGAAACTGCTGTTATTGCCGATAATGCAAGTGAAATTATACGTTTTTTCATAGTGATGACCTCCTTAATAAGTCGTTGCAGATTATCTGCGAGTATACTATCCCTTATACTCATTATACCCCCCGTATACTTATTTGTCAATATGTATAATAACCAAAATTTACTGCAAAATATCGGCAGAATAACAAAAGCCCCCGTAAACCGAGGGCTTTTACACTTATTTAAGCTTTACAGCTTCCTTAACCTTAGCAACAATGTTATCAGCACAAAGTCCGAATTCTTTAAGGAGGTCAACGGCAGGGCCTGAATGACCGAATTCATCATTTACACCAATCTTTACAACAGGTACAGGACAGCACTCTGTAACTGCCTCAGCTACAGCAGAACCAAGTCCGCCGATTACGCTGTGTTCCTCAGCTGTTACAATTACGCCTGTTTCCTTAGCACACTTGCAGATAAGCTCCTTATCAAGAGGCTTGATTGTGTGGATATTTACAACTCTTGCAGAAATTCCCTCAGCCTCAAGGACCTTTGCAGCCTCAACAGCCTCATTTACAAGAAGTCCTGTTGCAACGATTGTCACATCATTACCCTCTTTGAGAACAACGCCCTTGCCAAGTTCAAACTTGTATGTTTCAGCGTCATTGATTACGGGAACTGCAAGTCTGCCGAAACGCATATAAACAGGGCCCTCGAAATCAAGAGCAGCCTTTACAGCAGCCTTAGCCTCAACGTCATCGCTGGGGTTGATAATTGTCATACCCGGGATAGTTCTCATAAGAGCAATATCCTCGTTGCACTGGTGAGTTGCACCGTCCTCGCCTACGGAAATACCTGCGTGTGTAGCACCGATTTTTACGTTGAGGTGGGGATATCCGATTGAGTTTCTTACGATTTCATATGCTCTGCCAGCCGCAAACATTGCGAATGTGCTTGCAAATGGGATTTTTCCGCAAGCTGCAAGACCAGCTGCAACACCCATCATATTTGCTTCTGCAATACCGCAGTCAAAGAATCTTTCGGGACAAGCCTTCTTGAATACGCCTGTCTTTGTAGCTGCCGCAAGGTCAGCGTCAAGAACGATTAAATCCTTGTATTCCCCTGCAAGATCTCTGAGAGCCTCGCCATAGCTTTCTCTTGTAGCCTTTTTGATTACATCTGCCATCCTATTAGTCCTCCAATTCCTTTAACTGTGCGTTAAGCTCTGCCATTGCTGTATCGTACTGCTCCTTATTTGGGGCAGTTCCGTGCCAGCTTACCTGATTTTCCATAAAGGAAACGCCCTTGCCCTTGGTGGACTTCTGAATAATAGCAACAGGCTTGCCTGTAACTGTTTCAGCCTCAGCAAAAGCCGCATCAATGCTGTCGAAATCGTGAGCGTCCATTGTAATTACGTGCCAGCCGAATGCTGCGAATTTATCTGTAATTGGCTCAGGTGAGCAAACCTCTGTGATAGGTCCGTCAATCTGGAGTCCGTTGTTATCAACGATAGCAACGAGGTTGTCAAGCTTATAGTGAGCCGCAAACATAGCAGCCTCCCAAACCTGACCTTCTTCGATTTCACCGTCACCTAAAATTGAATATACCTTGTATGACTTGCCGTCAAGCTTTCCTGCAAGAGCCATACCTGCCGCAGCAGAAATGCCCTGTCCGAGAGAGCCGCTTGACATATCAACGCCGGGGATATGAATACATGGGTGTCCCTGGAGCATTGCACCAATGTGGCGGAGAGATTTGAGTTCATCCTCTGCAAAATAGCCCTTCTGTGCAAGAACGGAGTAAAGTGCAGGTGCAGTATGTCCCTTTGAAAGAACAAGTCTGTCTCTGTCGGGATTTTCTGCATCAGCAGGGTTTACATTCATCTTGTTGAAGTAGAGATATGTGAGAGTATCGCTGATTGAAAGAGAACCGCCGGGATGTCCCGATTTTGCGTTAAAAGTTCCCTCAATAACGCCCATTCTCACCTTGCAGGCTGTTTTCTGCAAATTCTTTTTGATTGTAACGTCCATAAATAACCTCCGTTAAAAATTATATCATTGAGATATTATTCTATTATGATTATATCATTATTTTCGCTTTATGTCAACTCACAATTTGCCTTTCTTGTATGCGAAAATTGCTTTAGGGGTTCTCTAAAAACCGGAACACGAGCAGAATTCCGTATATGACATATATCATTTTCAAGGCGACAAACCGCAGTAATACTTGATGTATTGCAAGGTTTGACAACGCAGTAAATGATATTTGTCATAGGAAGTCTGCCGTGAGGGAGGTTTTTAGAGGTTCCCTTTATTCAATTTTGCTGATTATGTAGTTTATGAGTTCCGCAACTGCCCCTTGGTCATTGGTGTTTTCGAGGATAATATCAGCCGCCTGCTTGACTTCCTCCTCTGCATTGGCAGGGCAAGCGCCTATATCCGCCGCTTTCAGCATTTCAATGTCGTTATTGAAATCGCCTATAGCCACAAATGTCATATCCTCCATACCCTCCAAACGGCGGTATTCCGTCAATGCCGAGCCTTTACTGCTGCCCTTTGGGAGCATTTCAAGAAAAATATCAGAGGATTTCACGAAATCCGCTTCCTTGTCATAGCCGAGATGACGGACGAGAATTTCAAGATTTGGAATATCCTCGGGAGCTATTGTAAACAGCACCTTGAACCAGCCGTTGTCGGGGATTTTGTCTATATCCTCAAAATTCGGCGTAATACCGCAGATTTTCGTGTGGTATTCCATATAGTCCGTGTTGCTGAAAACGTATGTACCGTCAGTTGTCAGCACTTCTCCGCCAACTTCGGGCATAAGTCGGAGCAGTTCCGATGCAATATTTCTTGCGGAACAGGGAAGAAATCGGCTGTAAACCATTTTACTCTTTGTATAGTCGTAAATTCCGCCGCCATTGTACATCACAACAGGCATCGGCAGGTCAAGCATATTGCGGTACTGCTCAAAAGATTGGAGCGTGCGTCCTGTAGCAACGGTGAATTTTCCGCCCAATTGGGTGAATTTTTCAATTGCCGCCCTGTCGGTGTCGCTTATTTCTTTTTTGGAATTGAGGAGCGTTCCGTCCATATCGCTTAAAATTATAACTTTTCTGATGTCCAAAACTAACCTCCTACTGCTTTTCAAGCTTATTCAGAATAGCTGTGAAATAGTCGGGCAAATCGCTTGAAAATTCCAGATATTCCTCGGTTGTGGGGTGAATAAAGCCGATTTTACGTGCGTGGAGGCATTGCCCCTCAATGCCCTTATAGGCTTTTCCGTAAACATCATCGCCAAGCACCGCATTGCCCATATACGCCATATGAACACGAATTTGATGTGTCCGCCCTGTTTCAAGGCGGCATTTTATATGAGCATATCCGCCAAACTGTCGTATAAGCGAATAATGAGTAACGGCATTTCTGGAATTTTCCGCAGTAACACACATTTTTTTGCGGTCTGTCTTTTGTCTGCCAATGGGAGCATCAACTGTTCCCGACTCCTGTTTAAGGCTGCCGCTTACGATTGCCTCGTATTCACGGGTGAAGCTGTGTGCCTTAATCTGCTCCGCAAGGTGCAGATGAGCCTTGTCATTTTTGGCAACAATGAGAAGTCCGCTTGTATTTTTATCAATGCGGTGGACAATTCCGGGGCGGATTACTCCGTTAATTCCCGAAAGACTATCGCCGCAGTGATACAGCAGAGCATTTACAAGAGTTCCGTGATAATTTCCGTGGGCAGGGTGAACAACCATACCTTTCGGCTTGTTGACCACCAGCAAATCATCGTCCTCGTAAACAATATCCAAGGGAATATTTTCGGGAACTGCGTCCATTGGCTCTGCATCGGGAATTTCCACTTCAATAGTTTCAGTTCCCCTGATTTTATAATTCTTGCTGACCGCTTTTCCGTCAGCAGTTACGGCATTTTTGCCGATTAACCCCTGAACCGCAGAACGTGTAAGCATTTCCGCATTATCCGAAATATACTTGTCAATACGCTTTCCGCAGTCCTCAGCGGTACACAGGAGGGTGAGTAGCTCACTCATTTTCCTTTACCTCCGCAGGGGATTTGTCAGCCTTTTTCTTCTTGAAATCCTTTACAATTTCAACAAGCAGATAGCCAATCATCATAAATTCCGCAACTGTCACGCATATGTCAGCCACATTGAAAATCGCAAATTCAAAAAGACGGATATCGAACATATCCACGACATAGCCAAGCCTTATGCGGTCAATGAGATTTCCGATGCCGCCTGCCACGAATAATGCGGCAATAGTGGCGAAAAATCGGGATTTCTTCACAAAATGGAACATAGCAATAAATGCACCGATTACAAGAACCGAGGTAATTCCCACAAGAAACCACCTCTGCCCTGCCATACTGCCGAAAATCGCACCTCTGTTTTCCAGATAGGTGAGGTCAAGAATTTCAAAATCCCCGATACGGAGAAAATCCATATTTCCCACGGGTTTGAGATTTTCCACCGCCCAGAATTTTACAAGCTGGTCAGCTCCGATTAAAAGGATAATCGCCGCAATAAGCAGAATAATCATCTTTTTTCCTTTCATAAATATTGCCTGCTGCATTTACACAGCAGGCAATATAGTGCTAATTATAATTCAATAGCAACAGCACATCTCTTGCAGAGTGTGGGGTGATTGCAGTCTGTGCCTACTGTTGTGGAGTAGCACCAGCATCTCTCACACTTCTCGCCCTCTGCTGTTTCAACAACAAATGCTGTTTCGCCCTCAGCCTTTTCAACAACTACATCTGACACGATAAGTGCCTCTGTAAGCTGCTGTGCAAGCTCAGCGTAACGGTCATAATCCTCGTCAGCCTTAATGATAATCTTAGCTTCAAGAGATTTACCGATTGTCTTTGCATTACGTGCTTCTTCAAGAGCCTTATTTGCAGCCTCACGAGTATTGTAGATGAAGTTCCACTTTTCAACAAACTCATCGCTGTACTCAATGCCTGACTTTTCGGGCATATCGTTGAGGAATACGCTCTGTGTATCGTCCTCTGAGCCGTGGGGCATAAACTGCCAGATTTCCTCGGCTGTGTATGTGATGATAGGAGCCATAAGTCTTGTAAGAGCGCTTAAAATGCGATACATAACTGTCTGTGCTGCACGGCGGATTTCAGCATTTTCCTTTTCGCAGTAAAGTCTGTCCTTGATAATGTCAAGGTAGAAGTTTGACATATCAACAACACAGAAGTTGTGGATTGCGTGGAATGCAATGTGGAAATCGTACTTCTCATAGCCGTCCTTTACGGTATCAATGAGAGAGTCAAGCTTCATCATTGCCCACTTGTCAAGCTCTGTAAGCTTGTCATAGGAAACGCAGTCGGTATCAGGCTTGAAGCCCTCGCCGTTGCCGAGGTTTCCGAGAATATATCTTGCAGTATTTCTGATTTTCTTGTATGCGTCAGAAAGCTGTCCGAGAATTGTCTTTGACATTCTGATATCGCTGTGATAGTCAGAAGATGCAACCCAAAGACGGAGAATATCAGCACCGTACTGGTCGATAACTTCCTTGGGGTCAACACCGTTGCCGAGGGATTTGTGCATTACCTTGCCCTCGCCGTCAACTACCCAGCCGTGGGTACAAACTGCCTTATAAGGAGCAGTTCCCTTGTATACAACAGATGTAAGAAGTGCAGACTGGAACCAGCCTCTGTACTGGTCAGCACCCTCAAGATAGAGGTCAGCAGGCCATGAAAGGCTGTCGAAATCGTCCATAACAGCAGTATGTGAAACGCCGCTGTCGAACCATACGTCCATAATGTCGTATTCCTTTGTGAACTCGCCGCAGCCGCACTCACACTTTACAGATGCAGGGATAAATTCGCTTGCTTCCTTTACCCACCATGCGTCTGAGCCTTCCTTGCGGAAAAGGTCAGCAATAGCCTTGATTGTTTCATCGCTGAAAATAGGCTTACCGCAGTCCTTACAGTAGATAACAGGGATTGGCACACCCCATGTTCTCTGACGGCTGATACACCAGTCACTTCTGTCACGTACCATTCCCTTGATACGCTCCTCGCCCCATTCGGGAATCCACTGTACGCTCTCAATAGCAGCAATTGCTTCATCCTTGAAGCCTGCAACTGAGCAGAACCACTGTTCTGTTGCACGGTAGATAATCGGATTATGACATCTCCAGCAATGTGGATACTGGTGAACGATTTTCTGTGTAGCAAGCATAGCATTAAGCTCAACAAGCTTTGCAGCAATAGCCTTGTTTGCGGTATCTGTATCCATACCCTCAAACTCGCCTGCTTCTGCTGTCTGCTTACCCTTAGCGTCAACGCAAACGATGATGCCGATATCATCATACTTCTTGCATACCTCAAAGTCCTCAACACCGTAGCCGGGAGCTGTATGAACGCAGCCTGTACCACTTTCAAGAGTTACGTGGTCGCCTACGATAATTGGAGATGGACGGTCATAAAGGGGATGCTTTGTTTTCATTCCCTCCAGCTCTGCACCTGTGAAGATATGCTCTGTAGTATACTCTGTGATGCCTGCAGTTTCCATAGTTGTTCTTACAAGCTCCTCTGCCATAACGTAGTATTCACCGTTGGCATTTACAAGAGTATAGTTATAATCGGGACCAAGGCAGATAGCCAGGTTGCCCGGAATTGTCCATGTAGTTGTAGTCCAGATTACGAAATAAATCTTTGAAAGGTCAAGACCGAGATTTGTGAAAATTCCCTTATCATCGGTAACATTGAACTTTACATAGATTGAATAGCAAGGGTCATTGGAGTACTCAATTTCAGCCTCTGCAAGAGCGGTGTTACAATCGGGACACCAGTAAACAGGCTTTAAGCCCTTGTACATATAGCCCTTTTTAGCCATTTCGCCGAATACCTCAACCTGTCTTGCCTCGTATTCGGGACGGAGTGTGAGATAGGGATAGTCATAGTCGCCCCATGCACCCATTCTCTTGAATCCGTTCATCTGCTTTTCAACCTGTGTCATTGCGTAATCGTGGCAATGTTTTCTAAGCTCTACGGGAGGAATAGCACCGTTTTCAACGCCGATTTCCTTCATAGCCTTTAACTCAATGGGCAGACCGTGGGTATCCCAGCCGGGAACATAAGGTGCACGGAAGCCTGTCATATTCTTATACTTTACAATAAAGTCCTTGAGTGACTTGTTAAGAGCATGACCGAGGTGAATTTCTCCGTTTGCATAGGGAGGGCCGTCGTGAAGAATAAAGTCGGGCTTTCCCTCATTCTTTTCAATCATTTTGTAGTAGAGTCTTTCGTTCTCCCACTTTGCAAGAGTTTCAGGCTCTCTTTTAGGCAGATTTCCACGCATGGGGAAGTCTGTTTTCGGTAAATTAAGAGTAGCGTTATAATCCTGTGCCATTGTATTCACATTGCCCTGTTACAGGCAATCTCCTTTCGGTTAAAATTATTCCTGTGTTTCAGCAGCAACAGCAGCTGCGATTTCCTCAGCAGTTTCGCTTTCAAACTCCTCATCGAGAGCGTCGGGCATTGTGGAAATCATTTCAAGGTGAGTCTTATACATATCGAAAAGGCTCTTTTTGAACTCTGCAACCTGACGGCGAGCCTCTGTAAGGCTGTCTTTTTCCTTTGCGATTTCCTGTCTGTTTCTCTCCATAGCCTCAGCGTGCTGACGAACAGCTTCGTCCTCTAACTCAGCAGCCTTTGCCTGTGCAGCAGCGAGAATTTCCTCAGCCTTTGCATTAGCCTCGCTGATTACGAGATGTCCCTGCTTCTGAGCACCGAGAAGTGCGTCTTTGAGAGCTTCTTCGTCCTTCATATACTCTCTAACCTTGTCAGCAAGAATCTGAATTTTGTTGTTTGCTTCCTGACGCTCACGTTCCATTTCGTCAAGTTCAGCTTCGAGCTGTGCAAAGAACTCGTTTACTTCGTCCTGATTATAGCCGAAAGCAACTTTTTCAAATCGTTTATTTCTTACATCTTTTGAAGTAATCATACCATTCACCTCTAAATATATTTTTTGAGAATTATGTGTATACGGTGCTTCTTAGTTTCACCGTTTATACCCGAAAGAACAAATCTTCCCCACCCTCTCACCGAGAGTATATCCCCCTCTTTGACTTCCGAGGAAACCGAGGTAACGGGAAGATGATTGACCTCCGCCTTTTCGCAGCGGATAAGTGAAGCCGCCTTTTCACGGCTTATGCCTGTTGCCGCAGCTATAATGCAGTCAAGCCGCATAGATGCAACAGTACAGCCTATTTCCTTGAATTTGCCGGCTTCTTCAAGAGTAAGCTCAAAGGGGCGGCTGTCGGTAACTTTTACACCTGCCCTGCCTATTCTTAAAATGCTTGCGGTAATATCCCTTGCGGCAGTTTCTGTAACAGCCGCCTGAGCAAAACCGTCGGTTATAACAATATCGCCGATAGTATCACGCTTTAATCCCAAGGACATAAACGAACCAAGAAAGCTTCTGTGGTCGGGCTTGTCCTCTGCACGGTAGGTAAAGGAAAGGCAGACAATTGGCAATTCCTCTGAAATATAGTCAGCGGAATAATCGTGATAGAGAGCGAGAATTTTTCTGTTGGCATCGGGAAATCCTCCGAAAAAGCCGTAGTTCAGCCCTCCTGCATTTTTCCTGCACCACAATTCAGCCTCAGCACATTCCCTTTCATCGAAAAAGCGTGAAAATACGCTGCATCCGTCCCTTTCGCACCGACGGAGCATATCCGCAAGCTTAGGGGCAAAAAGCGTTCCCGACGAATTATTCATCAGATGAATACGCCGTTGTTTTCAAGCTCTCCCACTAAATCCTCACCGATGAAGCCTACGTTGTAGGGAGTGATGATGTATGTGAGATTTGCAACGGGTTTAAGGCTGCCGCCGTTTGCATAAGCAACACCGCCGAGGAAGTCGATAATTCTTCTCTTGTTGTCGGGAGATGCTGTTTCGAGGTTGAGAACAACTGTTTTCTTTGCAATAAGGTGGTCAGCAATCTGCTTTGCATCTGTAAATGCAGAGGGCTTAACGAGAACAACCTGAAGCTGTGCTGTAGCCTGAATGTTAACAACCTTATTTCTTCTGTTGATTTCGTTCATAGCTTCCTCACGCTCCTGAGCAGTTGTGCCGTAGGAAGATGAAGAAGATGATGAAGTTGAAGATGAAGATGAAGCGTAGGAAGAAGATGAAGAAGATGAACTTCTTGCAGGTCTTTCCTGACGGGGTTCCTCCTCATAAGCTGCACTTTCGTTAAGCTCGTCCTCCTCATCGGAAGAGAAAAAGAAATCCTTTGCAAAATCGAATAATTTCATAGTATACTCCATTCTCCGCATTTAGCTTTTCTGACTTTCGGGGAATAATGCGGAAACTCCCTCAATTGTCTATTTTACGTTAAATACGCTGTTATCTGTATGTTCTGCTGCCGAAAATTCCCGTACCGACTCTAACAATAGTTGAACCGAACTTTACAGCATTGACATAGTCGTGAGTCATTCCCATTGAAAGAACTTCCATTGAAATTCCCTCAATATTTCTGTCCTTTATGGTATTAAACAGCTCTGCCATTCTTCCGAAATAAACATCGCTGTCAACAGGAGGAGGTATAGTCATAAGTCCCCTGACTTTAATGCTCTCCATAGAGCTGAGCTGTTCAAGGAGGCTTACTGCATCGGCAGGGGCAAATCCGCCCTTGCTTTCCTCACCGCCGATATTCACCTCACAAAGCACGTCCATAACCTTATTATGGGCAGCTGCAAGGCGGTTTATTTCCTGTGCCAGTTTCAAACTGTCCACAGATTGTATCATATCAATATCATCAATGATATATTTGACTTTATTTGTCTGGAGATTTCCGATAAAATGCACCTGCGGCACAATACCGTTATGCTCTTTTAAATCGTAAATATCCTTTTTCCCCTGATATTCCTGAACCCTATTTTCACCGAGGAGAAAAATTCCCTCTTGGAAAACGAGATTTACAACTTCGGGGGGAACGGTTTTAGTAACCGCCATAAGCTCCGTTTTATGGGGAATACCGTACTTCTGACGAGCCTCCTCAATATTTTCACGGATTACTCTTATATTTTCCCTTATTGTCTGCGGATTGTAGTTATCCAACACGCTCATCACCCTCTGTTTCCGTCAGAATATCGTCATAAAGTGCAAGATAGGACGTGTCATTTTCGTGAACCTTTGAGAGAACGTAGTTGCTGCCCTCATAGATAACATCAAGCTTTTTGAATATTACCTGTTCACCTTTCATAATATAAACGCCCTTTTCACTTACTCTTGCAGTACCGGTAACCTGACCGTTTTCGCCGATTATATCCTGTTCCACCTCATCAAACCGAATAGCCTCACGGGGAACTTTAAGTCCCGTATAGCTGCCCTTGATAAGGTCGCATCGCTCAACACGGTGAGCCACGAAATTTTCATTGAAATGCGTACATTCAAGAATAATCAGGCTTTTTGAAGCGTTGCCCTCGTCACGGATATCTCTTATAACAGCGTCATACATTTCCTCCGAGGAATCAAAGCGAATGTCAATGGTATCGCCGATAGCGTAGAGCTTTCTGCTGTTGTCGATTATACCTGCAAGATACCAGCTGTAGCCTCTGATAAGCTTTCCCACAACCTTCGGCTCATCGCTTTTATTGTCGGTAACGCTGCTTATCTGCTCAACAGTCAGTTTTTCCAGTTTTTTTGGGGTAAACTCCGATTCATAGCCGTCACAGTAGCTTACAAAATATGCTGATTCCTTAGACTTTATCATTTCCATAGGAGCGTCAGCCTGTGCTTTAAGCTCCGCAAGACGTGCATTGAGGTCGGCAATCTGCTGCTGAAATCCTGTTACCTGCTGTGTGGCAATCTGGTATGTACTCATTCCCACGAGAAGATTTTCAAGCTCATTTTTCAATGTGCTGTAATCCTTCATATCCCTGCTGTAAATCAAGGCACGATAGCTTTCATTTACACGCTCCGAAAGGCTTGCAGGCTGTGCGGATTCAAGAGTACCGGGGTTCTGTATTTTTTCAAGAATTGACAGCTCATGTTCAAGCTGTGCGATTTCACGGTTTCGGGTAATCTGCGAATCGTCCTTATAGACCGAAGCAATAACCGTATCAATTCCCACTTTTCCGCCGTCAGCCACATTGTAGCTTAAAACTCCCTTTCCGCTGTAGGTAACGGGAGATTCGTCACGGATAAACACACCCTGCATTTCCTCTGAAAATACAGCATTTGAAAGGAGGGCAGTTTCGGTAGGAACTTTTCTGTTTCTGAAATTGTAAACAATGCTTACAAATACAATAAGCAGGAGGATAAGCACGAAGTTACGGAGCAGCTTTACAACACCGCCGCCGCTGCTTGTCCGCACTCCCCCCGATTTGTTTGACTGCATTATATCACCGCTTATTCAGCCTTATCAGCTGTATCGAGGATAGAAACGGACTTAGAGGGGATAATTGTAGAAATTGCGTGCTTGTAAACAAGCTGCTGTTTGCCGTCACAATCGAAGATAGCCACGTAGTTATCGAAGCCTCTTACAAATCCCTTGAACTGAAATCCGTTTGTAAGAATTATTGTAACAGATATTTTTCCCTTACGGCACTGATTGAGGAAAACGTCCTGTAAATTAATAGCTTTGTTCATTTTACATTCTCCATTCTTTTTTTATTCCCATTCGCTGTATTTCGCCATTTGGGCAATGGAACGGGTAACATTTTGTTCTACATTGCGACTTTTGGGCAATGCCGCACAGAGCTTGTGCGAAAGATGCGAAGTCAGTTTTTTCGTCAGATTGTACTGAAATTCCGCAGGCATACTATCGTATGTCAAGGGATTTCTGTATAAGATGGCGGAAAAAATGCAAGCAGATTTCGTGCAAAGCCGTCAGGTGTGCTTTGTGCGGTGTTCCCATAGATAAAAGTACACACTATACATTATATCACATTATTCCGTATTTTGCTATAGCTTTTTCAGATTTTTCAAAAATTTCACATTTTTTACTAAAATCACCAGTTACAACCCACTCAATACTGTCATTTCGTCTAAACCAAGTAAGCTGTCGTTTGGCATATCGCCGTGTTTCCTGCTTAATTTTATCTATACATTCTTCAAGGGACACTTCCTTTTTAAAATAGGGTATCAGTTCCTTGTAGCCAATGGCATTGGCGGCTGTTTTCATCGGAGAGGACTGCCACAGTTCAAAAGCCTCCTCCACAAGTCCCATTTCCACCATAATATCAACACGGCGGTTAATTCTGTCGTATAAAATCGCCCTGTCTGTTGCATTAAGCCCGATTATCAGCGAATCATATGGACTTTCCACAAGTCGGCTTTCCTCTTTGAGTTCGCTGAATTTCCGCCCTGTAACGTGAATAACCTCCAAGGCACGGATAACACGGACGAGATTGTTCATATGAATCTGCTCCGCCGCCTTAGAATCGGCAGAAACAAGCTTTTCATAAAGAGCCTCATTGCCATTTTCCGCCGCAAAGTCATAGAGGCTTTTGCGGTATTCCTCGTCATTTTTCATTTCGGAAAAATTGACATTATTCAGCAAGGAGTCGATATAAAGTCCCGTACCGCCAACTATAATAGGCAGCTTTCCCCTATTGAGGATTTCCCTGATTTTTTCGTGGGCAAGACGGACATAATCAGCGGCACTGAATGTCACATCACGGTCAAGAAATCCCATAAGGTGGTGGGGTATGCCCTTTTTCTCCTCCTCCGTAGGCTTTGCGGAGGCGATGTCCATTCCCTTGTAAATCTGTATTGAATCGGCTGAAACGATTTCACCGCCGTATTTCAGGGCAAGTTCCACTCCCAGCCATGTTTTTCCGCTTGCCGTAGGGCCGCATACCGCAAGGACTTTTGGTTTATTTTGTGTCATAATTCCCCTCCTTTTTGCTGTTTTGTAGGGACACGGCGTGCCGTGTCCGATATAAATATGCCTTTTTCTACGAGCTTAGTCGAATAATATCCGCCCCTACACAATTAATTCATTCCGCTAATGGCTAAAGGCTAAAGGCTAACGGCTAACGGCTAATGGCTAATGGCTAACGGCTAATAGCTAAAGGCTAAAGGCTAAAGGCTAACGGCTAATGGCTAAAGGCTAATGGCTAAAGGCTAATGGCTAACGGCTAAAAGCTAATGGCTAATGGCTAAAAGCTAACGGCTAATGGCTAAAAGCTAACGGCTAATAGCTTTAAGTCCTCTTAAACTGGTGGTCTATATTCGCCTTTGTCATTGTAAACATAACAGGTCTGCCATGGGGACAATGACGGATTTTTTCATCTGCAAAAACCTGCTCCGCAAGGGCTTTCATTTCCTGTGGAGAGTTCTTGTCATTCGCCTTTATCGCCGCCTTACAAGCCATATTGTGCAGCACATCGTCCAGATATGAGGACTGGGGATTAAGCTTGTGACTGCGGAGATTTTCCGCAACCTCGCATATAATTCCCTCTGCATCGCACTCCATAAGGAACGTGGGCAGGGCGGTTGCCGTAATATATGGTTTTTCGCTGAAATCAAAGGCAAATCCCATATCTTCAAGCAGTTGAGTATTATTTTCAAGAGCGTCAATTTCCTCACCTGTGAGAAGAAGTTTTATTCCCACAAGGAGCTGTTGGCTGTACTGGCGGCAATTTCTGCTTTTCAGCCGTTCAAAAATTATACGCTCATGGGCGGCGTGTTTGTCAATCATAACAAGCTTGCCCTCAGTTTCAACAATTACATAAAGTCCGAAAGCCTCGCCTATTACCTTAATTTCGGGCAATTCAGCCTTAACCTGCTCCGCCGCAGGCTGTACCGTTTCCACAACAGGTTCTTCACGCTTTTCAAATGCCTTTGCGTTAAGATAGCGGAATCCCTCCTCAGCCGCCTGACAAGCGGATTTCACCGCTTCAAGGTCGATATTTTTCGTATCCACAGGCTTTGGAGAATCTTCCTCATCGCCGCTGCAAAATGTCACATATTCCTTTACCTGCTCAGGCTCGCTGTCAAAGGCTGCCCAACCATTTGAAACTGTCGGTTTTTCCACGGTAACAGGGGAGTTTTCAACCTTTTCAACAGGTGCGGAAATATTCAGTTCAGCCTCTTTTTTGGCAATATCCTCAATGGGTGTGAACATTATTTCCTGCTGAATTACAGGCTCCGATTCCTCCTGCTTATACCAGTCACGCTGCTGTTTTGTTTCAAATTCATACACCAAGCCGCTTTTGAGGAACGCATTTTTCACAGCGAAAAATATGGCATTTGTCACCTGCTTTTCGTCAATGAAACGCACCTCCGCTTTTGTGGGATGAATGTTTACGTCCATTTGCGAGGGGTGCATATCAATCATAAGGACGCAGGCAGGGAATTTCCCCGTCATAATCATATTTTCGTAGGAATTTTCAAGGGCGGCAGAGCAAAGTTTTGACTTTACATATCTGCCGTTGACGAAGAAATTCTGGAATGAACGGTTGAATTTCGCATACAGGGGCTTAATTGTGTAGCCGCTGATTTTTATGCCGTTTTCCTCGTATTCCACAGGCACAAGGTCACGGACGAAATCCTTGCCGTAAATGGCATAAATTGAGGAATACAATTCGCCGTCACCGCTGGAGTTGAACTCCACACGGTTGTCACGTATCATTTTTATGGAAATGTCGGGATGTGACAGGGCGATTTTCTGCACAATACTGCTGACAGCATTTGCCTCTGTTACGTCCTTTTTCATAAATTTCGCACGGGCAGGGACGTTATAGAAAATGTCACGGATAATTATAGTTGTACCGTCGGGACAGCCGCTTTCCTCGTGGGCAATTTCAACGCTGCCCTCAATGACATAGCGTGTGCCGTAGACATCATCTTTCTGCTTTGTCATAAGTTCCACCTTGGAAACGGCACAAACCGAGGCAAGAGCCTCTCCACGGAATCCGAGGGTGAAGATGTTGTCAAGGTCGTCCTTTTCTGAAATCTTGCTTGTGGCATGACGAAGAAAGGCTTTAGGAACGTCATCAAACGCCATTCCACAGCCGTCGTCGGTAACTCGCATATACATTGTACCGCCGTTTTTCACTTCAACGGTAATATGTCTTGCTCCCGAATCTATTGAATTTTCCACAAGTTCTTTTATAACCGAGGAGGGGCGTTCAATTACCTCTCCTGCGGCAATAAGCTCTGATATTTCCTTGCTTAATACATTAATCTGCGGCATACTAACCCCACTTTTTAATTAAGAATTATGAATTAAGAATTAAGAATTGTTTTTATAAAGCAGAATAAGAAATATTTAATTCCTTCAACACTTTTTCCATTGCCTCGATATTATCAGTTGAACAATTTGAAAGTGGTGAAATTTCCAAAGTATTCTCTATTTTATTTGCAACTAAAAAATACTTTACATTTTGTGCTTTCATTTTAAGAGAACCTTTTTCAATAGTATAATTCATTTCTTTCTCAATTGCACTTATAAAATCTGATACTTTTGTACTATTCTTTTTTATGATATATTCTTCTACACATCTTCTGCAAAAGAATATATTTTCTTCTTTGGTCCACATATGTCTTGCCATAAAATCCTCCAAACGTCATTAAATAATGTGTGTTGCAGACTGCCAAAGGCAGCCCCTACATTGATTTATGCGTAACTTAGGGGCGATATGGGCATCGCCGCCTACAGAATGATTGCAAATTATTTCAGACGCAACCTCGGGCGGATAATATCCGCCCCTACTAATGGCTAACGGCTAACGGCTAAAGGCTAACGGCTAATGGCTAACGGCTAATGGCTAACAGCTAACGGCTAATGACTAACAGCTAAAGGCTAACAGCTCAAATCACATTAATTCTTAATTCTGCATTCTTAATTCTTAATTTAACAAACTTGCCATATCACGCAATAAATCACGACATTCGCTGTCGGATAATTCATCTATATTTGTGCGTTCAAGCATATCCAATGCCGCCTCACGGTTCATACTGCCGAAGCTTATCTGGTCATCATCAACCGCCCTGACAACACTTTGTGACTTATGGCTCTGCTCCATTTCCGCCAGCAATTCCCTTGCACGGCTTACCACTTTTGCAGGCAGTCCTGCAAGCTTTGCAACATCAACACCGTAGCTTTCGTCAACTCCGCCACGTACTATTTTTCGCAGAAAACGGATATTTCCGCCGTGCTTATTTACGGCAATACTGTAATTCTTAACACCCTCCAGCTCATTTTCCAAGCCGATAAGTTCGTGGTAATGAGTTGCAAAAAGCGTCTTACAGCCCAGTTTTCGGCTTGAACAGATATGCTCTGCAACGGCACGTGCAATGCTTACACCGTCAAAAGTTGAAGTTCCTCGTCCAACCTCGTCAAGAATTACAAGGCTGTCGGGAGTTGCATTTTTCAGAATATCCGAAACTTCGCTCATTTCCACCATAAAGGTTGACTGTCCCGCCGTTAAATCGTCTGACGCTCCCACACGGGTGAAAATTTTATCTACCACGGAGATTTTAGCCGAATCAGCAGGTACAAAGCAGCCAATCTGTGCCATAAGTACAATAAGCGCCGTTTGTCGCATATATGTGGATTTACCCGACATATTGGGACCTGTAATAATTGACATTCTGTTTGATTTGTTGTCTATATAAATATCGTTAGGCACAAAAATTTCATTTTCAAGCATAAGTTCAACAACAGGGTGTCTGCCGCCCTTAATGTCAACTGTGCCGTCAATTGCGATTTCAGGCTTAACGTACAAATTCCGCAGAGAAGTTTCCGCAAAGGCACAAAGAACGTCAACTGCCGCAACTGCCGAAGCTGTCTGCTGAACAGATGCCAGCTTTGTAGCGAGAAAATCACGGACTTCACAGAAAATATCCGCTTCAAGGGAAAGTGCCTTGTCTTTCGCTCCAAGAATGGAATTTTCCGCATTTTTAAGTTCCTCGGTGATAAATCTCTCCGCATTTGCAAGGGTCTGCTTGCGAATCCAGCCCTCGGGGATAAGGTCGTAATAGGAACGTGTAACTTCAAGATAATAGCCGAAAACACGGTTAAAGCCGATTTTCAGATTTTTTATTCCCGTAGCCTCTTTTTCACGCTGCTCAATTTCGTCAATTATCTCCTTGCCGTGAGTCATAATGTGACGGAGGTCGTCCAGTTCCTTATTGAATCCGTCCCTGATAACTCCGCCGTCCTTGACGGAAATAGGCGGCTCGTCCATTATGGCATTTTCCACAAGGCGGACAATTTCGCCTAAATCGGAAATTTCGCTGTTATATTTCGCCAAAAGCTTTGAATTGCCAAGCTTTGAAAGTTCCTCTTTCAGCAATGGCAGCTGCATAGCCGTAGCCGACAGAGATTTCACATCACGGGGATTTGCCGACTTATACATAATCTTTGTCATGAGTCGTTCAAGGTCGTATGTACGGTCAAGAAGTTCCCCGATATCCGACAAAACAACGCTTTTTCTGTAAAGTGCTTCAACGGCATCAAGTCGCTCGATAATTCGTGCAGGACTTTTCAAAGGCTGTTCAATCCAGTTTTTCAGCAAACGTCTGCCCATTGAAGTACGTGTGGAATCCAGCACCCACATCAGAGAGCCTTTTTTCTCCTTATTTCGCAGAGTTTCCGTAAGTTCAAGATTTCGCCTTGCATTGAGGTCAAGTCCCATAAAGGCATCGCCGTTAAGCAGGTTCAAAGCTGTAAATCGTGAAACTGATGTTTTCTGAGTATCACGGATATAGTCGAAAAGACCGCATACAGCGGCACAATCCGCACCGTTTTCGGAAATACCAAGTTCCGCCACATCATTTACACCGAATACCTCACATACATTGGAACGCTGTTTTTCGGGGAAAAAGCAGTCAAAATCACGGAGAGTCACAGCACAATTGAGCCGTGTTTTAATGAAATCCGCAACTGCTTTAAGTGACAGAAAGCTTTCGGGGAAAATAACTTCCGCAGGCTGACAGCGTGACAGCTCGTTTATAACTCCCTGTTCAGCCTCTTTGCCCTCGAAACAGCTTATATCCGCTTCACCTGTGGAAATATCCGCCGAAGCAATACCGCAGGTTTTTTCGGTTTCATCATAGAAAATGCTGCAAATATAGTTATTTTCGCCGTCCTCTAACATTCCCGATTCCGTAATTGTACCGGGAGTAACCACACGGATAACGTCACGGACAACGATTCCCTTTGTTTCCGCAGGGTCGGTAAGCTGTTCGCATACGGCAACTTTTTTGCCGATGTCAATGAGCCTTTTTATGTACATATCCGCAGAATGATAGGGAACTCCGCACATAGGCGCACGTTCTTCAAGACCGCAGTCCCTGCCTGTGAGGGTGAGTTCCAGAGCCTTTGAAACAATGACCGCATCATCAAAGAACATCTCATAGAAATCTCCCAGACGGAAGAATAAAATGCAGTCCTTATATTTATCCTTCACCTCGAAATACTGCTGCATCATAGGCGAGAGTTTTTTTCTGTCGATTTCGATTCCCATAAGATTTCTCCTTGCTTTTTGTTGGTAAAATATAATATCGTAGGGACACGGAGTGCCGTGTCCGTAATTTTGAGAAATTGCGGGCGGATAATATCCGCCCCTACAAAATATTACGGTATACCGCAATATTCACGGCACACAATAATTACGCATTACGAATTACGCATTACGCATTAAAAATCAGCTATTAGCTATGTGGGCGGCGGTTTTATTTTCTGCCGTTAATTTTCTAATATCTAACCTCTAGCCATCTAACTTCTAAACAGCTAACGGCTAAAAGCTAACAGCTAACGGCTTTTTAATAATTACGCATTAAATCAGCCGCATCCTCCGCAGGTTTCACAGCTGCCTGAGCATCCCTGTGAGGGCTGGCAGGTTTCGGGGTCCTCACCGTTTGCACAGAGAGTGATAATCTGATTGATATTGTTTACAAGAGCCTCTAATGCACCCTGTGCTGCTGTGTATACAATCATATTTTTATTAGACATAATCTTCTTATAGTTGTCCTTTATACCCTCATCCAACTCCTTGATTTTGTCTGTATCCTTGTTTTCCTTGCAAAGTTCAGCATTAAGCTCGTTTCTCATTCTGTCAAAATCAGTAATCTGCTGCTGTAACTCAGTATCGTTATCGTTGACCTGCTTTGCCAGATTGTACGCAATATAGCGATCATCTGCCTGTAAAGCCTTGCCTAATTCTCTTGTCATTTCCATAATATCCATTGTAATTTTCTCCTTTATATATAAGTTTATTTTATTAACTTACCAAATACTGCCCAGTTCATGGCATCGGTAATTTCAACATCAACAAATTGCCCTATAAGGGACTCGTCACCCTCGAATTCAACAATTATGAATTCCTCGGATTTTCCCGAAATACAGCCGATTTTCTTCTTTGAAACATCGTCTGCAAGAACTCTCATTTTCTTTCCGATAAACCTCTTGTAATTCTCCGTGGAAATCTCACGCTGAACCTCTAAAAGCCGACGCATACGCTGTCCCTTGACTTCCTCAGAGGTTAAATCCTCCATTTCAGCCGCCTTTGTGCCTGTTCTTCGTGAATAGATAAACGAATAAATATTATCGTATTTCACACGCTTCATCATATCCAAAGTTGCTTCAAATTCCTCGTCACTCTCGTTGGGAAATCCCACAATAATATCGGTAGTAAGGGAGAAATCCTCGTCCTTGCTGCGGATATAGTCAACTATCTCCAGATATTTTTCAGCGGTATATCTACGGTTCATTCGCTCCAGCACATCGCTGCTGCCGCTTTGCAATGGTAAATGCAGGTGCTTTGCAACCTTTTTGCAGTCGAAAATCGCATCAATAAGCTCGTGGGTTGCATCTTTCGGGTGAGATGACATAAAGCGGATTATGAAGTCGCCCTCGATTTTGTCAAGCTCACGGAGAAGCTTCGGAAATGCCTCTGTTTCGCCAAAATCGTTGCCGTAGCTGTTGACGTTCTGACCGAGAAGCATAATTTCCTTATAGCCGTTTTCCACAAGATTTTTCACCTCTGCGATGATGTCCTCCTGCCTGCGGCTGCGTTCACGTCCTCTTACATAGGGAACAATGCAGTATGTACAGAAATTGTTGCAGCCGAACATAATCGGCACGCTTGCTCTGAACGAACTTTCACGCACCTGCTCCACAACCTGTGAAAAATCGGCATATTCCGCAATATCCATACCGAATTTCTGCCCGTTTATACAGTCAACGAGAAGCTTTGGCAGGCTGTTCAAAGCGGAAGTTCCCACCACAATATCAACCTGCGGATATGACTTTTTAATCCGCTGTGCAATATGCTCCTGTGCCGTCATACATCCCGATATACCGATAATCAGCGAGGGTTTCAGCTCTTTCAGCTTTTTCATACTGCCAACTATGCCGAACACTCTGTCCTCCGCATTTTCACGGACAGCACAGGTATTGAGGATAATCAAATCAGCCTCGTTTTCATCCTCGGTAAAGGCGTAACCCATTTGTTTCAGCAGTCCTTTTATTTTTTCGCCGTCAGAAATATTCAGCTGACAGCCAAAACTCCGCACATAGGCTTTTTTCATCTCAGCCGATGTATATCTGCGGATTTCTTCAATATATGTATTCATTTCATAAACTCTCCAATGGAATTCATTGCTCCTACACTAAAAAGTTAGTCTGCGGAGCAATAGCAATACTCTTTTATTATACCACATTCCCCCAAAATATGCAAGTACTGATTTTCAGGAAAAGCCGAATTTTTCCTTTACTTGACAAAAATCGCATAAAATGATAGAATAAAAGTACAATTATGAAATTACGGGTGATTATATGAAAAAAGATTCGGGCTATAATACAACGCAAAAGGAAAAACTGCTTGACTTCCTTATAAATAATAATGACAAGCACACCAGCGCACAGGAAATCGACAATTATCTCCGTTCTGTCGGCTCTCCTGTGGGTATGGCGACTATTTACCGTCAGCTTGACCGCCTTGTTGAAGCCGGTACTGTGCGGAAATTCGTCATTGACGGCAAAACAAGCGCCTGCTATCAATATATTGACAACAAGCAGGAATGTCAGGAGCATTTCCACTTGAAATGCCGCAGCTGCGGAAAGCTGATACACCTCAACTGCAACAAGCTTATGGATATAAACAGCCATATCGCACAGCATCACGGCTTTATTGTCGATTCCTCACAGACTGTTTTTTACGGCATTTGTGCTGATTGTGCGTCACTTCCTGAGGAATAAACCTTGACTTCCTCCGTTTCCTCGCCGATTTCTGTCAGGTTTGTCGGTCTGGGAATGTATATTTTCATATCTTCATCTGCCATTTTTCTCACCTCTTTGGTATTATCTCACCAAACAGCTGAAATATACAAGTGAAAGGAAAAAATATGTCATCAAACAGCAGAAATATTGAACCGGCGGAGCTTCTTACCCTCTATTGGAATTACTATCAGCTTCATGCTGAACAGCGAATGAAAATCACCGAACTTTTTATCGCTGTTGAAACAGTTCTTTTCAGCGTTTATGCCGCTATGTTCGGGCAAAATCTCTCACTTTCCATTATTATTTCAATTGCTATTTTTATAATTGGTATGATTTGCTTTTTCCTCGATATACGGTCAACTGCACTTCTCCACGAATGCCGCATTGCAATAAGAGAGCTGGAAAGCCGTTTTATGCCCAATTATTCACAGAATATGCGGCTCTTTACCTGCGTTAAAAATAACGAGGGAATTATCCATTTCGCAAAGCTTATTCGTGGCTGCTATCTCTCTGTAAGCCTTGCAGGAATTCTGATGATTGTTATTGCGGTGCTGGCGTAACTAAAGGGCATCTCTAAATTTAATTTCAGGGAGGATTGTATGGGACGTATTTCAAAAAAAGAAAATAAAAATATTTATCAGACACGCCGTGAAGAACTTGGACTGTCACGGGACAAAGCAAGCGAACTGCTTGAAACTATTACGCCTGAGCGTATTGAAAAAATCGAAAACGAAAAATCCACAGCACATCCTGACGAAGTAATGCTTATGTCAGAAAAATACAAATTGCCACAGTTGTGCAATTATTACTGTGCCAATGAGTGTCCTATCGGAAAACATTACGTTCCCGAAATACAAAACAAGGCACTTTCGCAAATCGTTCTTGAAATGCTGGCATCTCTTAATTCAATGAACAAAAAACAGGAACGGCTTATTGAAATAACAGCTGACGGCAATATTGACAAAAATGAAATCAGGGATTTTATAAAAATTCAGGAGGAGCTTGAACGGATTTCAATTACTGTCGAAACCTTGCAGCTGTGGACTGAGCAAATGCTTGCCGATAATATTATCAATAAAGAGATTTATGAAGAAATAAAAAGCGAAAATCCTTAACAATTGCAGACAACATCTCAAAGGTGTTGTCTATTTTTACTTTAGCAGCAAAATAAAGGGGTCTATTTTGCTAATATAGGGGTTTATTTTTTTTAAATAGTATGATATAATATAGTTGTTGAGTGATCAACACATAAAATTTTTTAAATGCTGATGCAGGCTAAAGAATTTCCCATTGTTGAAATAGGCTTTCACAGCAGGAAAGGAACTGAATTGAAAAAGTCATTTAGAAGAATCACATCCGCACTCGTTGCTATGGCAGCTGCCACAGCCGTTGTTTCTGCTCCTCTTACAACTATTGGAGCTGCATTTGAACTCTCCGATGTAAACGTAGTTACCGATGTAGTAACTGCTGAGGAGGAACACGTTTATGAAAGCTATATTTATACAATAAGTTCAGACGGTATAAATATCAAGTCTTACCACGGCGAAGAAACAGATGTTGTTATTCCCTCTGAAATCGACGGCAAACCTGTAATTGCTATCAATAACAGTGCTTTTGCAAAAAATACATCTATCGTATCTGTTACAATTCCTTCATCTGTCAAAACAATCGGTACAAGTGCATTTTCAGGCTGTACGGGTCTTACAGAAATTGAAATCCCCTCAAATGTTAATACGATTGGAGCAAGTGCATTTTCAGGCTGTACAAACCTTGAAAAAATTACACTTAATGAGGGACTTACAACACTTGGCGAAAATTCATTCAGCGGCACAAAAATCAGTTCTATTTATATCCCCTCTACCCTCAAAAATATCACCAACTATGGCGGTCCTTTCAAA
>JAFSBM010000161.1 GCA_017437285.1 Ruminococcus sp.
GAAAGTGAGGTTGAAATTATGTTCAAACACGAAAAACAGCTTTTTCATCCTGTAGCAATTGAAAAACCTAACCCGCAGTATGCTGCACTTTTACAGGAGCAGCTTGGAGGTGCAAATGGCGAACTCAAAGCTGCTATGCAGTATATGTCACAAAGCTTTCGTATAAAGGATCCCGAAATCAAGGACTTATTTCTTGATATTGCAGCAGAAGAACTTGGACACATGGAAATGGTAGCTCAGACGATCAATCTTCTCAACGGTCACGATGTTAATGCTGCAGAAGTTCCATACGGCGAAATACAAACTCATGTCCTTATGGGGCTGAACCCCGGATTAATCAACGCCTCAGGCTACTCCTGGACGGGTGATTATGTAAGCGTAACAGGCGATCTCTGTGCTGATCTGCTTTCAAATATTGCCTCTGAGCAAAGAGCTAAAGTTGTATATGAATATCTTTATCGACAGATTGAAGATAAAAAAGTTCGTGAAACAATTGATTTCTTACTGAATCGTGAGGAAGCTCATAATGCAATGTTCCGTGAGGCTTTTAATAAGGTGCAGAATAGCGGTTCAAATCGTGATTTTGGTACAACAAAGGCTGCTAAAATGTATTTCAGTATGTCGGAGCCTTCTCCTAATGATACTCCTTTTCCAAATACAAATGTACAGCCGCCATCATTCAACTGATAAAATCATTTTGGCAGCCCAATTCAATTCGGGCTGCCGTTTTCATTATAATCTTCCTGTTCTCATTTTTCTGTACTATGACGGTGAATCCACGATATGCTTATGAAACAGCCTGCTAAAATAGAGATGATTGTCATATTAGTCACAAACGGCTATGTAAATATTATTCAATTCGACATATTGGAATTTACCGAACTAAATTATACAGGTGTTCCTACTTCGATTAAATTGCCGTCTAAATCATAGAATCTGACTACCTTTTGACCCCAACTGTGGGTCATCAGGTGATTGACATATTCGATTTCAGGGTAAAGTGTTTCAAGTCGCTCTACAAATTGCTCTATATTGGGTTCTTCAAAATACAACTCAGACTGATTACTATTTGGAATAACACTTCTTTTTAAGAATTGTTCCCAGTATCCTAATTCCTGTAAATATAAATTATTCGTCAATTCCATATTACCATCGTTGTCTTAAAGCAGTTGAAAACCGAACATATCACGATAGAACTTTAACGCACGATTACAATCTTTAACAATAATAAGCGTTCCTTTGTACTTCATATACGTTCTCCTCCGAAAATTCTTATCAAACAATTTTCACATATCAAACTATTCAGGGAATCTCTAAAAACCCGTTTGATTAAAGAAAAAACAGATAGGTGCGGCAACTGCAAGGAAACCTTCCGAAGGCGTGCTATCGCACTCCAAGGGAGGTTGACGAAGCAGATGACGTACATAGCTGTTTTTTCTCAAAAGGGGTTTTTAGAGATGCCCTTCATTTAATAATATTATTCATCGCTTTCTATTAAAAGTCAATTATCACATGGCCCTTTTTCATAGAAAAAGTAAACCACAAACGATTGTTGATTATATTCAGTTGTGTAAATTAGGATATATCATTTTGATAAATTGAAAATATGTTGCTATTTATTAAGCGATTTTTTCACATCAACCATATTGATGGTAATATTAATATTACATCAGCAGTTCCATCCATCTGTCGAAATTCATCGTATCGTTTAAAACATCAATATGCCCATTCTTATGAAGCTGATTACTTATCACATCATATCGTATGGAACTATTTCTATCAATTAAATTGATATTGAGCTGTTTTAAGAATTTCATTTCTTGAATGATTTTTGAAATCTTTGTACCTGAAAGCTTGTCAGCAAATAAAGTTAAGTTCATATATTTAATGCTTGAATTTATTAGACCATCTATATTCCTTACTTTGTGCATATACTCTACCTTTAGAGCATACAACCGTGGAAGTTTATACAATTCAGGTAATTGCGTAACGCATGGCAACTCATACAAACGTAATCTTTGCAAATTAACCGCCTTCGTAACAAAAGATAAATCAGTTATTTTTCTTGTATATCCTAATTGCAAGCACTCAATGTATTCTGTTAAAAGTGGTTCTATTTTATCAACAGTCATACCCAATGCAAAGCAAATTTCTAAGTTTTTAATTCTCCAATCATACAATGGTGATATATCCAATTGATTAGAAACATTTAAAAAAACAGTTTCTATCCCGGTTAATTGTGAAAGTGGTTGTAATGATGAGAATTTTCCTGTTAAACTTATTGCATTCAAATTTGGATATTCATTCAAAAAATGCAATTCACTTTTAACAAACGAATTGATTGTTAGATAAGTAATATCTCCCTTTGCGTTACCATTTAGATCTACGTGAAATCCTGAGTCATCTATTGTTATTATGCATCTACGCATTATTATAACCTCCTCTTGTGACAATCAAGCATAAAATCAAGGCTCTACCAGGCACGATACAATACCGCACATCTTCTGTAATCACAATATGCTACAAATCAATTCTTTTAAGAATATATATCTTTTTTTGTGCCAATTTTCAAGACATCCTCTGCTTTAATATACATATCGTATCAAACAAGGCATACATATGTCTTTACCATAAACAGCGAATCCCCATAAATAACGACTTAACATGTTAGTATCATCTTACATCATAATAAAACTCATCTGCTGCTTGTCTGTCTTTTCCTGTAAAGATACGTTTTGTTATCTTTCTGTTTTTTATCAGATACCAATCGCCAAATTCATCAAATTTTCTGCTTGATGTCAATATATACGAGCCTTTAAGCGTGCCATATTTCTTTCCGTTGACGGCTCCAAGCTTTTTCAATCGTACTGCAAAGTCCATATCCTCAAGACTGACAAGAGATTCGTCAAATCCTCCTATTGCATCAAAATCCCGTTTATACAGCCAGAACATCGCACCACTTAGATATCCGCCATTTTTAATCATTATCGGCAATAAATTTACTGCCACATACATTGACGAAAATGCTATTCCTACAGACATTCTATCAAATTTAGGATTTGTTCCCCCTCCGATATATTTACCGCTTTCAAGCATTTCCTTTATTTCTCGCAATGAGTATTTTGTCATCATACTGTCTGCATCTATAGTGACTATTATCTCGCCGCTTGCTGCTTTCACTCCTGCGTTACGGATAGCTGCTATACATTTGTCATCATTTATAATAACTTTTGCACCATAATGTTTTGCAATTGCAGTTGTTTTATCAGTACATCTGTTAGCAACTACGATTATTTCAACTTTGTCCGGTCTTACATATTTCGCAGCACTTACAATTGAACGCAGACATTTACCTATATATTTTTCCTCATTATGAGCTGGGATTATAACGCTGAAACTATATTCATTCATAACTTACACTCCTATTATGCTTTTATTCTATTCATTTAATTATAGTATACACCACCCTCATACAAAAGTCAATTAATTATACAAAAATTTTGATTTTTACTTCTGCAAAAAATTTTATTTTTACTATACTAATAAATGCAAATAACCGCCTGTGATTCGCTGCCACAGGCGGTTGTTAGTAATATTCGGTTTATAAATTTAGAATTTTTGACTTTAGAGATGCCCTTTAATCAATAGGATAACTTTTTTTCAGATATTCCACCAGCATTTCGGGAATATACTGATAGTGATGTGATTCGTATAATTTATGTGTAAGATCTACACCGTGGGCTTCAAGGCGTTCTTTCAGCTTTGCAACGCCCTCAAGTGTCGTATCGTGACCATTGTAGCTGTCTTTATAGTCAGGATCCTCCTGCGAGCCAGCACAGAGAAATATGGTTTTATTCAGCTTTTCATTTCGGTCAAAATAGCCGTAATCATTCTTGACGTCGTCTGAGCTGATACCGCTATAATCGTTATAGTTATACAGTCCCCAGAGCGCAGGGCTGCCAATGATATAATGACCGAACGGCTGATTCTCATATCTGTCCGAATTGAAAACCGCATTATGCGTGAACACACCGCCGTCCGAATGACCGTACAGCGTAGAATTTGCACAGTCGATATTGTAATTTTCACAAAGGTACGGCATAAGATTGTCGGTGATAAAGTCAAGAAGCTTGTTGCGATCTATGACAAGATCACCATAGCGCATATTTTGGTCGGGATCGCTTATATTGTAGCTGTAATAAAGGCTTACCAGTATCACAGGTGCGGCTTCGCCGTTTTCCATTACCTTTCGCAGTTCAGGGTGATTTCCAAATCGCCATATACCGTCTGTCAGGAAGAATACAGGATAAGTCTTGCTCTCGTCATAATCGGGTGGAAGCGTCACATGGACTACGAAAGTCGTGAAAAGTTCCTCATCAAAGATGTCAATCTCATCAACGGAATCCTTGATTGTTTCAACTGAATTACGGTCAAATTCCCAATCACTTCTGTAATTGTTGATTACAGAAAAGAGATTCTTTGTTGTATCATTGTAATTTACACTTCCCTCAGGAAGAGTTTCGTAGTTACCGCTGATCAGTGCGTCGTAAGCAATCCGCATATGCGAAATAATCAACTCTACATCTTCTTCAGGACAATCCATCTCAGGCAATTTTTTGCGTGTAGTCTCCAGATATTCCTCAAAAGAATAAAAGTAATGTGTTTTATATTCCGTAAAGCCGTCTTCTCTGGTCACTAGAAAATCATACGTATATGAAGCACCGTCATAAAAATCATATTCATCCGGGATATTGATTGGCAGAATATATCCATCAACAAGAACGTGAAGCGGAACACGATATTCACCGCCTTCTTTTTCAGCTTTTTCCAGTCGCTTCATGCCTGCATTATATTGGGCTTCGTCCATTTCATCTCGGGTTTCTTCTAAATAGGCACGCATTCTCTCAATGTCTAAAGTAGTAAACTCAATGCTGACCTTGTGTTCAGCATTCGGGTCGGCATTTGGTTTTTCGATTTCATCAAGAAGCGTGAGAGCGTGCCTGTTTACAAGATCAAGCTCCATTTCCATCATTTTATTGGTAAGCTTTGTGGGAGATACTGTCTGCGGCTGTTCAATTTCAGCAGTATTGCTTTCGGTGGTAATGCTGCTTTCCTGCTGAACAGAGTTTTCTGGTTGTGAAGTGTTTTCCTGCTTGTTATCACAGGCGGTGACCGGTAATGTCATTGCAAGAAGTAAAAGAATTGTGACTAATTTTTTCATTGTTATGCCTTTCTGATTTGTATTTTGAATTGTTAACCAATTCGGTTATTTCTATTATACACTACTTTCTCGCAAAAGTCAATTAATTATACAAAAATTTTGATTTTTACTATACAAATAAATACAAATAACCGCCTGTGATTCGCTGCCATAGGCGGTTGTTGGCGATATTCGGATTGTGCAAATTGAAATTTATTGTTATATTTTATTTAGAAATGCCCTTTAGGAATTCTTCAGCCTGGATGCGATTTGAAAATATATAAATATCCTTGAGAGAATATCTTTTCAATAGTTCTATTACTTTTGGTCTACTTTGTGAATTGAAGTTTTTTATAAACTCAATAAATTCTGCATCATCTTCATCGCTTTCTATCCAAGGCATATCACTTCTTGGCTTTCCTGTTCTCTCCTTAATGCCATTAAGACAAACATCTAATGGATAATCAAGAAAGATAACTGTATCACACGCTTGCATTCTCAATTCCATTGTAGAACTATAATTGCCGTCTATTATCCATTCGTCATTTTGAATTACTTTTAATAATCTATCAAGAAAAACGGATTTTTCAACGGTTGTTTTATCTTCATTCCAAAACAACATATCTAAATGATACAATGGAATATTTGTGATTTTGTGTAATGACCTGGACAAGGTACTCTTACCACTTCCGGGACACCCGATTATAATAATTTTTTTCATATCTGTTTACCTACAAATTCTTATCAATCCGTCCGCCCTCCTATATTATATCACACTCCGCAGACAATTGCAATAAAAAACCTCTGATGGCAACGTCACAAACTTACACCGCAACACAAATGGGAATGTGTATACTAATAGAGATTCCCTTACGTTTCATTACGATATCATCGCATATCTCTCTCCGAAAATAATTTTCTCCATAATATTTTCGGGAGTAATTTCTCCGCCGATTACCATATCAAAAATATTCGGTGTAAAGCCTGATACAAGTGCAGCTCCCGTTTGTGAACGCTTAACAGGCATATTACTCTGACGGCTGTTCACATTCCAGAATATCACCTGTGGAAGCTTATATCCAAAGTGTCTGTATTTCTTTTCCATTGTTTCAAACAAAGGAAAACTATTTCCTCCCTCAACGCAGTAATCAAATTCCATATCAGAAATTATATAAAGCTTTGCAGGCATTTCATCTGCATTCACTTTATTTTTCACAGCAGTACGCAGTATAAGGTCAAATACAGCTTCAATATCGGTATTTGCTACCTCGTTGAATGTATTGCAGAATTGCACTTGGTCAACTATATTCTTACCCTTGATTTCAATAAGACGTGGATGTTTTGAAAAAGTTATAAAGTGATTTGCAAATTTACCCTTGTTATGCTGTGCAAAGTATATCCCTAATGAAAGTGCTGCGTCAATGGGACGTATTCCCCTGCCGCAGGTCATAGAGCCTGAGCCGTCAACAACTGCAATTGCATTTTCAGTATTATTTCCGAAATCGGGCAGATTTCTCCACGTTGTATCAAGAGAAAGACGCTCTGCTTTTGACAATTTTGCATCAAGGCATCTGCGTACTATTTCATATGGATAAAGGGTTGAAGTATTCAGCTTTGCCTCTCCCCTGTCAACAGCACGAAGATATTCCGTATAACGTATACCGTCATTTCTTATGAATGCCCTTCTGTACTTCATCATAGCACATGAGGGCTGTTTTTCATAATCAAATGTGTAGTCACTCACACGCAGGCGGTTTTCAATTATATCGGTATATCTGCGAAGTTCCGAAAGAGTCTGACGGTAATCTTTTTCAGTCATTCCAAGCAGTTTTACTAATTTTTTTGCTGTTATCCTTGTTTGTGCAGATGAAGCATTTACAGAGGGCAGCCATTTTGCAAGCAAAGATACCTTTCCGCCATTTTTATATGAACTTATATCCTCGTTAAGCTGTCGGCGAATTTCCTCAACTGCGGATTTTTCGCAGAGAGTTCCTATAAGACAGCACAAATCGTCAAATCGTCCGTATTCAGCTATATAAGGAATATTTCTTAAAACGGCATCAGCACAGTAATCCGCAAGAGTTCTCATGGCAATTCTGAAAAATCTTCTTTCGCCTAATCCACCACGTATATCTCTTGTGAAAAATACTATTTTCATTGTCTTTTTAGGATTTTCAATGAACGCACAAATTACAGCTTCTGCAATATCCTTTACGGAGGCATTACGCATTGCACCTGCTCTGAAGAAGAGGTCAAGGCAGTATGACTCTGTTGTATTATAGGTCTTTGCTCCGTTTTCTGTGTATGTAATTCTGTTTTCCTTTTTTAATAATTCAAGCATAATAATCCTCCTGTTCTTTCAAGACAGCCATACTTGCAGGATTCGAACCTGTTAATCACCATTTAATAAGTTGCTGTATCTGTCTTTGGTTTAATAATAGACAAGGCACATTATATCAATACAAATGATTAAAATTTTGCTGTTAGTGCCTTTTTGCTTTTCACGGTTCTTTGATTTTTCCATAATATCATCAAATTGTTGCTGTTTGAACCGTTTAAATCTAATACACGGTGCCGTGGGAGTTGAACCCAATCTGAAAGACTGCCATTAATTGCTGTCAGCACCGTTAAAAACTAATAAATTCTACCCTTTGACTACTCCAACTGTAAAAAGCTTCTTCACAGGCTCTACAAGGTCTGTCTGATTTGCCATTACATCATCTATATCCTTATACGCAAAACGTGATTCCTCTGCAACGTCAGATTTATTGTACTTTGCAAGAACTACATTCTGCTCTTTCAAGTCGCACATTACCTTATCTACAGGGAATGTTGCAACTGCAGCAGTACGGGAATAAACTCTGCCTGCTCCGTGAGATGATGACATAAAGCTTTCGGGATTTCCCTTTCCCCTTACGATATAGCTGAATGAACCCATTGCTCCGGGAATTATAGCCAATTGTCCCTCTGCGGCACGTATTGCACCTTTACGGTGTACCCATACATCTTTACCGTAATGATTTTCCAAAGCCGCATAATTATGGTGACAGTTTATTTCATTCATAAAATTCGGCTCTATACCTGTATATTTCAAAATATACCTTGTAAATATCTCCTTTACCTTGGTAAGCATAATATTCCTGTTCTCATAGGCAAAATCCATAGCAAGCTGCATCCAATGAATATATCTTGCTCCCTCATCCGTATCAACGGGGATGAAATGAAGATTCCAGGACGGGTCTACGGAAGAATGCCATTTTGCATTGAGATTTGCAGCAATTTTATTGAAATACTGCCCGATCATATTACCGAAATGACGGCTTCCTGAATGGAGCATTATACAGCACATTCCGTTTTCATCTTCCTGAAGCTCAATAAAATGATTTCCGCCGCCAAGAGTTCCTGCCTGAAAATATCCCTCATCAATCTGCGGAATAAGCTCAGCATCAGCTTCATAAAGCTGCATTTCTGCTTTGGCTTTGTCAAGTACAGCTGATTCCTGCGGATTTTTATAATGATTGAAGCCTGTTGGAATATTTCGTAGAATATCGCCGCATATAGCCTGTACAAGATTTCCGCTTCCTGTTATAGTATCACGGAGAAGTGATACAGGTATATCAGTCTGAACAAATGCCATTCCACAGCCAATATCCACTCCTACTGCATTTGGAATTACAACACCGTCGCAGGCAATTACTCCGCCGATTGGCATACCCTTTCCTGCATGAGTATCAGGCATAAGTGATATCCATTTATAAGCAAAGGGAAGCTTTGAAAGATGTTCAGCCTGCTCCCTGCATTTTTCATCAATTGCCTCATATGAGGACTGCCATATTTTTATTGGTTTCGCATTTTTTATTGTATGTACAAACATTTTCTTTGCCTCCTTGTGCAATTAAATTTTAGTGTTTCGTTTGTCTATGTATGTATTATATCATATCAAAATGGAAAAATCATATAAAAAAATCTGCGAACACTTATTTGCTACTTGAATTAAATGTAAATTTCTGTTATTATATATAATGTAATAAGGTATAGTATAAAGAAAGGAGCATTAATCATGAGTGGATTTTCTGAACTGATAAAGAATTTCGATAAAACAAGGGATTATGTCCGTGATTTCTTCATATATGGTTTTAAGATGCGTAATGACTTCGAAAGAAAAAGCTCACGCACATATGACGATGAAAAACGGAGAGTTGAAAGCTGGCTGGGAAATTACGTGCGTTACGACGATTCTCAAAGAGGCAGACAAATGTCAATTACTGTTGACAGCGGTCATATTGCTGAAAATCCCCTTTATCAGGCTTACTACTCCAAAAGTTTTACTGACAACGACATAAAGCTTCATTTTTTGATTATTGATATTCTTTTTAACGGAGAATGTTTATCTTTGAAAGAACTTGTAAATCGTCTTAATGATGATTACGGACAATTTTTTGATGAACAGACTGTCCGCAATAAGCTGAAAGAATATGTAAAAGAGGGTATACTTCTCACGGAAAAACGTGGTAAAACTGCATATTTCAGCCTTTGTACAGACAGGGTTGAAGAATACATCAATGAATTTCACGGGCTTGATGATGCTTTGAAATTTTTCTCTGAAACGGGTGAATTCAGTGTTGTGGGAAACAGTATTCTTAAATCAGCTGAAATAAAAAACGACTTATTTTACATAAAGCACAACTTTATTGTTCATACTCTTGAAGATTCAATTCTCCCCGAAATTATATCGGCAATGGAACAAAAGAAATTTGTTTCTTTTTATACTTTTTTTGCCAAAAACAGGCTTAATAATGCAGTTTTGACAGGTGAAAATATAGTTATACCAATGCAGATATTATGTTCAATTCAGACAGGCAGACGATACCTTGTGGGATATATTCCAAAATACAAGCGTTTCAATTCGTTCCGTCTTGACTTCATTCGAAATGTTAAAACAGGAGAAATCTGCAATGAATATGATGAAATCCATAATAAATATCTGCGAAATATTCATAAATGCTTTGGTGTTTCCTTTGGTATGCGGCAGGATAACGGAAATGTTGAGCCGTTAAAGCTTACATTGAAAATTGATGAAATTTCCGAGGATTTCATTATTGAAAGACTTCAAAGAGAAAAAAGAAACGCTACTCTTGAAAAAATCGGAGATAATCTTTTCGTTCTGACTATTGATGTTTTTGACCCCAATGAAGTAATGCATTGGGCAAAGTCATTTATCGGCAGAATGATTTCTATTGAGGGCGGCAATAAAAATATACGTGAGCGTTTTTACAGAGATATTATAAGAATGAATAAAATGTATGGGAGGGATTAAAATGAATATTTTCAGTGAAATATATGGCTCCTATTTTCGAATTACCGCAAAGCTTATGAAAAAAGAACAGCTTTCTGACAATGAAATAATCAAAGTTGTAAATAATGAAGGATTTCGTGACTCTGTATTATTTCTTCCTCAAAAACTTATACCGCAGAAAGATAATTCTGATTGGGGACTTTTCAAAAGAAACACAGATGATACACTCTCCCCTGTTATCAAAAATAAGCCCGTTTCCCCAATGACGACTTTACAGAAAATGTGGCTGAAATCAAAGCTTTCTGACCCTAAAATCAGGCTTTTCCTTTGTGATGATACAATTTCGGCTCTTGAAAAACGACTCAGCGATATCAAGCCATTGTATAATTCGTCATATTTCCGCTATACTGACCGTTTCAGCGACGGTGATGATTATTCAGATGAGTTATACCGCAAAAATTTCCAGGCAATACTCAATGGCGTAAAATCACAGGAAATTCTTGAAATTACCTTTACAAGCGGTCATGGGCAAAGAATTCACAGAAAATTTCTGCCTATAAAAATAGAATACTCGCCTAAAAATGATAAATTCCGTGTTTACAGTATGCTCATAAAATGCGGCAGAATTCACAGCAGCGGAGTAATCAATATTGGAAGAATAGAAAAAGTAAGGCAGACAGGTCAGTTTTGCACAATACCTGTAAATATTCCAAAATACCTTACAAAAAGAAAATGCAGCGAACCTGCAACTGTTCGTGTTACAACAGAAAGAAATACAGTTGAACGATTTTTTATGGAATTCGCACCCTACGAAAAACAAAGCGAACGTGATCTCACTACAGGAGAATGTATTGTTAAGATATGGTATGATAAACAGGATGAAACGGAATTATTAATACGTCTTTTAGCTTTCGGCCCTACTATTGAAATTCTCGCTCCTTCTGATTTCAGACAAAAAGCAGCTGAACGAGTACTCAATCAATTTGAGATATTTAGACATCAGACTTAAGGCAATACCGCACCAGACCTGTCTGGCTGATTTATGCGGTATTGCCTAATTTTCTTGAGAGAGACAATGACCTCGATGTCGTTCCCGTCCTTACTCTCATATTACACAGTAGTAATCAGCTTGTCACAGCCGCATTTTGGACAGAAATCTCCTTCTTCGATGGGTGGAACACTGTATCTGTTATCTCATCATCAGTCAGTTTTTCAAGTGTATGCATAACGTGACCGGGATGACCATCTTTTGTCTTTTAGGTGTTTCTTCTGGTATTGTGGATATTTCATTTAACGCTGATAGATTTCTGAACATAATCCTCAACAGCTTTTCTTGGGATTTTCCAGGTTTTACCGATTTTAAATGACTGTATGTCACCGTTTCTGAGCAAGGTATATAGGGTACTTTTACAAATATCCAGATATGCCATTACTTCTTCAAATTTCATAATGCTGTTATCATTTGTCATAATTGATTCCTCCAATCTTTCATTTAATATATTGTTATATATTTTATTATTTAAAATTAGTTATTAATGTGATTGATGCAAAGTGGAGGAACCGGTTCCTCCACACC
>JAFSBM010000162.1 GCA_017437285.1 Ruminococcus sp.
AGAAATACTGACAAAGCGTGGCTTAGTCAGTATTTCAGATTACTATTCATTAGTACATATTTAATTTTGAATTGAACCGCCGTATGCCGAACGGCACGTACGGTGGTGTGAGAGGGCGGTTCATTCCGTCCTACTCAATTATCGTGCTGTCATAAGCTGGAGAACTTCAACTGCTTTGTTGTACTGCATATCTGTACCGTCATTTCCGTTTTCAACGGGATAATCGGGAGTTATACCGATACCGTCATAACATTCGGAAACGGCTGTGCGGTATTTTGCAACTGTGAGAACAACTGCTCCGCCGTCATCAAGCTCAATAATATCCTGCATTACACCTTTACCGTATGTCTGCTCACCTACAACAGAGGCTTTGCCGAAGTCACGGAGAGATGCGGCAAAAAGCTCCGCAGCACTTGCTGTATGCTTGTCAACAAGAATTGCCATAGGAATGTTGAGTTCTGATGCATCGGAATAAACGAGAGTTTCAGAGTGACCGTCCTTATATTCAGATGTTGCAATAATTCCCTCAGGGAGAAGGGGGTCAAGGCATTGCTCCAGAGCTGAAACAAGTCCCCCTGAATTTCCTCTTACATCAAAAATAATGGAATTTGCACCATTTGCTGTAAGTCTTTCAAGTGCGTTGATAAATTGTTCGGGAGTGTTTTCCTTGAAGCTGTTAATCTTGATATATCCGATTAAACTTCCCAGCATTTCACTTTCTATGCTGTTTATAACAATTGCACGACGAGTAAATTTATAGTCGGTGTCCTTGCCGTTTCGGCGGATTGTAAGTGCAATTGCAGAGCCTTCGGTACCTTTCATATTGTTTGCAGCTTCAATAAATCCCATTTCCTTTACATCAAGACCGTCAATTTTAATAATCAGGTCATCCTGCATTATGCCGAGGTCAGCGGCAGGGGAACTGCTTAAAATCTCGGAAATGCGGATATATCCGCTTTCATCCTCTGCAAGAGTAAGTCCAAGACCTACAAGAGTACCCGAATTTTCATTCTGCTCTGTGAGGTATTCTTCTTCCGTAAGGTAACGTGAATACTTGTCGTCAATACCCTGAACATAGCCTTTAAGAATACCTGCCTCCAGCGTATTCTCATCAATTTCGCCTAAATATGATTCCCTCACGATATTGTCAAGGCTTTGCAGAGCAGTATATTTTTTTGCCTTTTCGTTAACATCCACAACTTTTGTATTGAAGCTCTGGAGAGAGAAAAAGGATGTCAGTATAAAAGTTACGGCAACTGATACTGCAATAAGACTAAGAGCAAGTCCTAAGCTGATTTTTTTATTCATATTTTCTCCTTTATAACAATCCCTAAAATGTTAGTGACAAAGATGGTGACAGGCAGTATTTATGCCATTAGATTTGTCTGTTGCTGTTTTAGGGATTGGTATTAGCAAGCAAACACCGCACAGACTAATGTGCGGTGTTGTGTAATTTTATCAAGGACCTACATAGTTAAGAGGATTCTGTGCAACGCCGTTTACACGTATCTCAAAGTGGAGATGAGCGCCTGTGGAATGGCCTGTACAGCCGATAGAGCCGATAGCATCTCCCTGGTTGACATACTGACCTACAGAAACCCATGCAGATGTCATATGAGCGTAAATTGTGGAATATGTACCGTCATGGGAGATAAGTACATAGTTTCCGTAACCGCCGCCGCAGCCGCAGCTGTAATTCTTAGCAAAGTTGTGAGTACAGCAGTTTACAACGCCGATAACTGTACCGGACTGTGATGCAACACAAGTTCCGCCCATAATTCCGCTGTCGCCAACGTCAATACCGTTGTGATTTCTACCCCAGCGAGGACCGAAATAGCTTGAAATATAGCTGAATCCCGGTGCAGGCCATGCAAAGCCGCTCTGTGAGGGAGTTACAGGAATATAAGTAGGGTGTGACGGTGCAGAAGGTACGCTTGCACTTCCGCCGTTATTGTTATTCTGCTGCTGTTGCTGCTGCTGTAAAAGCTGCTCCTGCTTGCGTCTTTGCTCCTCTTCCCAGAGTCGCTGAGCTTCTTCCTGCTGACGCTTGATTTCAGCATACCATGCATCTTCCTCAGCCTGTAGCTGAAGCTGTTCAGCCTCTACCTCAGACTTGTCACGTTCAAGCTCAGCCTGTTCACGTGCAATACGGTCAATTTCAGTCTGTGTATACTGCATTTTCTCGTTGAGAACTTCAATTTCAGCAGCCTTTTCCTCTTTACGCTTATTCTGCTCCTCAAGCTTCATTGAAAGATTGAGTTTTTCCCTTTCCATATCCTTTTTGGACTGTTCAAGGTTTTCGATTTTAGTAACGATTTCGTCAATGAGTTTATCATCATATTCCGCAATACGGTTAATCATATGAACTCTTGACATCATATCGTAAAAGCTTGAAGAACCAAGCACGATTGAAGCGGAAGTATCGTTGCCGTTCATATACATCGTACAAAGACGCTTTTTGAAAAGCTCGATATTCTCATCAATTGTTGTCTGCTGATTTTCAATATCAGTTTCAAGAGTTTTGATATTTGTTTCAGTTGTACTGATATCAGTTTTAAGAGCCTCAAGCTCAGCATTGAGAAGATTGATATTTTCCTGAATTATGTCAATCTGTTCCTCAAGATAAGCCTGCTGCTGTTTTTCATAGTTTTTTTCGCCCTCAAGACCATTGATTTTTTCTTCAAGTTCCTGAATTTTCTTTGCATTGGCATTTCTTTGTTCCTGAATTTCGCCAATAGTTCTTGCCGCATTAGCTGTATCTGAATTATTGATTTCAGAATAGGAAGTTGCAATTCCAAGTGTCAATGCAGAACAAGTCAGAAATGTAAGAGCCTTTCGGACAAATTTAAGCTTGTACATTGGTATTATACTCCTTTCGCCAGCATATATGCTGAACTGTCAAATTATACATCAAGATGCTTACGTGTGCTGACTACGCTTCCGAAAGCTCCCACAAGAGAGCCGACAAGGAGGTAGGCAAGTCCGCAATACAGACGAATATCTGCAAAGGGAACGATACTTCCAGCGCCGAACGCATTCATAAGCATTCCTTGAGCCATAAGAATGTCATATACTGAACGATAAATTGCCCAGGTGATGAAATATGCACCTGCCCCGGAGAAAAATCCCGTAACAAGTCCCTCTACGAAGAAAGGGGTTCTGATAAATGTGTTTGTAGCACCAACATATTTCATAATCTGGATTTCCTCACGTCTTGCAAAAACGCTTGCTTTAGTCGTGTTGGAAATCATAATCATAGAAACTGCTGCAAGAGCGATAATAGCCGCACCTGCAATAAGCGTTACTACACGTCGGAGTTCACGGAGGAATTCCGCAACCTGTGGTGAAGAATCAGCACTCTGAACATCCTCGATGCGAGTAATTGCATCAACGGTATCACGGAGCTTTTCGTTATCAGCAACTGTAATGCTGAAACCGTCGGGCATAAACTGGTAATCGTCGATATATTCAAAGATTTCCTTGCCCTGTAAAATCTGATTCTGCATACGCTCATAGGCTTCTTTTTTAGAAATATAAGTAACAGTGCTTATATTTTCCATAGTTTTAAGCTGTTCGCCGATTTCATCAACACGCTCCTGAGGTGTATCCGCTTCAATATAAACGGCAACCTCATTTTGATTTCCCAAACCGAGAATCATAGAGTTCATATTGATATAAAAGAGAACTGAGCAGCCTACAAGTAGCAGAGAAATAAGGAGAACGCAGAATGTAGCAAAAGCCATCATTTTATTCTTCCATATGTTCTCTATGCCCTGATTTGCAAGATATTTAATACCGCTTATTTTCATTTGTCGGCACCTCCTTTTTGAGTTACGGTGCCTTGAATTGCGGCAATAACATCATCTACATAGGGAGTATTTTCTTCCGCAGTATCAACGGGCATTGCATATTCGTGACGGGGACGTGCGGCATTTTCCATAGCCTGAGCAAGCTCAACCTCGGGGAGAATTTCCGAATTTGTACCTGTAACGATTTCATCATATACAATTTCGCCGTTGGTGATGTTTATGATTCGTCCGCCGAAATGACGGACAAGGTCGTGTTCATGAGTAACCATAAGTATTGTTGTACCCTGGTCGTTGATACCCTTTAAAAGCTCCACTATTTCGTAAGAAAGTTCGGGGTCGATATTACCCGTAGGCTCGTCTGCAATTATAAGCTGAGGGTCATTTACCAATGCTCTCGCAATGGCAACACGCTGTTTTTCACCGCCGGACAGCTCATCCGGATAGGAATTTGTCTTTGCATGAAGTCCGACAAGACTTATAACGTATGGAACTCTTTTTCTTATGTATTTTAGCGGTGCGTCAAGTACACGGAGAACGAAAGCGATATTTTCGTAAACCGTCATAGAGGGAATCAGTCTGAAATCCTGAAATACAAAGCCGAGAGTACGGCGGAATTCAGGAATTTTACGTTTTTTGAGTTTGCTTAAATTATAGCCGTTTACGATTACATTACCGCTTGTAGCGTCAATTTCTTTAAGCAAAAGTTTAATCATGGTACTTTTTCCCGCACCCGATGAACCTACAACGAAAGCGAAGTCGCCGTCATTGATTTTCAGGCTGACGTTATTTAAAGCATCAACACCGCCCGAATAGGTTACAGATACGTTCTGAAGCTCAACCATGGTGTCACCTGACCTTTCTGTTGTTGAACTGTCCGTGAGCTGTCCGTATCACCCTCTGTTTTCTTTATCTATTGAAGACCGACAGCTGACGGATATGGTGTTTAAATTTTAGAATTTAACAGGGTTAGCAGACAAATACTTCTTAACCATGAGTGCAATCTTGAAGATAATAGCGTGGTCGAATTCACGGAGGTCAAGACCTGTAAGCTTCTTGATTTTTTCAAGTCTGTACACCAGTGTATTTCTGTGTACGAAGAGTTTTCTTGATGTTTCGGATACGTTCAGGTTGTTCTCGAAGAACTTCTGGATTGTGAAAAGTGTTTCATGGTCAAGGCTGTCAATGCTTCCAACCTTGAATACCTCGTGGAGGAATGTTTCACAGAGAGTTGTGGGGAGGTGATAGATAAGACGAGCGATACCGAGGTTGTCATAGCTTACGATAACCTTATCTGTGTCGAATACCTTACCAACTTCGAGAGCCATCTGAGCTTCCTTGAAGGAACGTGCCAGATCCTTTACGCCGATAACAGATGTACCGATACCAACATTTACACGTGTATAGAACTCGGATGAAAGTGTATCAGCGATAGAACGAGCAAGCTTTTCGAGATCCTTTGAATCAACTGTGGATTTAAGCTCCTTAACAAGAACGATATCGGATTCTGTGATATTGAAAACGAAGTCCTTGTTCTTGTCAGGGAAAAGGTTCTGAATAACATCGTAAGCGGAAATGTCGTTAGCGGAAACGATTCTGATGAGGAATACCGCACGGCTGATTTCAGCGTTGAAGTGAAGCTCACGAGCCTTGATAACGATATCTCCGGGGAGTACGTTGTCGAGGATTACGTTCTTGATGAAATTGTTTCTGTCGTACTTTTCATCGTAGTACTGCTTGATATTTGAAAGTGTGATAGCGAGAATGCTTGCATACTTTGCAGCAGCGTCATCAACGCCCTCAACGAATACAGCATAATCGGGCTTTACACGTGAGCCGAAAGGCTTGTATGTATAACCGTCACGGATGAAGATATCATGTGAATCGCTGAGATCGAGAGAAACGAATTCATTAGTAGTACCTACCTTTGACAAATCGCTGCAAGCGATAATGGTAGCTGTTTCATCAACGACACCCATTGTAGTGTCGATTGTATCTCTCATCTGATGAACTAAACCCTGAAATAATCTGTTGGACATAAATAAGATTCCTTTCAAAAAATAGATTTTATCCGATTCATAATATATTACAAATTGTAACATATATTTATGAATTAATTATGAACAAACTGTTAAATTTCTGTGAAAAACTGATTTTTCACCAAATTCTCATACTTTGCTTTGTGATAAATTCACAACTAATGGCAAGCGATTGTAACCAAATAGTAACTTTTCTGAATGATTTTGTTACATTTTCTCGGGACAATCAATCTTAAGAATTGTAAGCACGTTTCTGAGTACCTGACGAACAGCCTGAGCAAGAACAATTCTTGAATTCATAAGCTCGGGAGTTTCAGCGTTCTTTACGCTGCATCCGTCATAGAAACGGTGGAACAGAGTTGCTGTATCAACAGCATACTTTGTAAGCTTTGAGGGATCGTAATTCTTAGCCGCAAGTTCAACCTCACGGGGGAGTGAAGCAAGGTGGCGGATAAGCTCGATTTCTCTTGTGTCGCTGAGAAGTGTCAGGTCAGCGTTTTCGGGAAGTGTAATGCCTTCGCCTGCAAGATTTGCCATAAGGCTGCATATTCTTGCGTGGGCATACTGAACGTAGAATACGGGGTTCTGTGAAGATTTCTCAACTGCAAGGTCAAGGTCGAATTCAAACTGTGAATTTGCTTCACGGAGATTGAAATAGAATCTTGCAGCATCAATGGGAATTTCATCAAGAAGTGTGACAAGAGTGATTGCCTTACCGCTTCTCTTTGAAAGCTTTACAGTTTCGCCGTTTCTTACAAGACGTACCATCTGCATAAGGATAACATCAAGCTTTGATGCGTCAACTCCAAGGGCTGTGAGAGCCGCTTTAAGACGAGGCACATAGCCGTGGTGGTCAGCACCGAGAATGTTGATAGCCTTATCAAAATTACGTGTTACAAGCTTGTCGTAGTGATATGCAATATCGGGAACAATGTATGTGTAAAGTCCGTTTGAACGGCGGAGAACAAAGTCCTTGTCCATGCCGTAATCGGTAGCCTTGAACCATACTGCACCGTCAAGCTCGTAGGCATTTCCGTTTTCAAGAAGCTTGTCCACAACAGTTTTTGTTTCATTTCTCTCGTGGATAACGCTTTCCTTGAACCAGTTATCGTAGATGATACGGTATTTTTTGAGGTCACGTTCAAGACCTGCAATATTAATGGGGAGAGCGTAGTCAACAAGTGCCTTTCTGCGTTCCTCCACAGTAGACTCAGCATAGGAATTTCCGTTGATATTGAGGAAATTCAGAGCGTGTTCGATAATATCCATTCCGAGGTAAACGTCCTCAGGCATTTCAAATTCCATACCCTCGCCGCTTAAATCGTAGAGATGCTTGATAAGCTCCTCCTTGTCAGCGATTTTCTCCATAGCTGCCTTGCCGTTTTCGGAGCAGAGCTGCATATAGCGGAGGTCAAGGGATTTGCCGAATTTTTCAATCTGATTGCCTGCGTCGTTTACGTAGAATTCACGCTCAGCGGTGTAGCCTGCCCAGTTGAGAACACTTGCAAGACAGTCGCCGATTGCACCGCCACGGGCATTACCGATGTGCATGGGACCTGTAGGGTTGGCAGAAACGAATTCCACAAGAACTCTCTTGCCCTTTCCAGCGTCGGTTTTTCCGTAGTTATCATTTTCATCAAGAACGTTCTGAACAGCGTCAGCGAACCATTTCTTGTTGAGGAAGAAATTCATAAAACCGGGACCTGCAATTTCAGCACGGTCAAAAACAGAGCCGTTGAGGTCGATTTTTTCACATAAAAGCTCAGCGATTTTTCTTGGTGGCATTTTAAATGCTCTTGCACAAACCATAGCGGTATTTGCAGCAAAATCGCCGTGAGTTTTGTCGGCAGGGATTTCAACTGTGAAATCGGGGATTGAATCAGCAGGGGCAACTCCCTCTGCAACGAGCTTTCCGAGAGCTTCAAGAATAAGACTGCGGAGTTCTGCGGAAGCGGATTTAATAAGATCAGCCATTTATTTATTCCTTTCAGTTAAAGGGATTCAGATATTCCCTTTATTTATAGTCATAATTATTTCGTTCTCCGAAAGTGGAGAGCCGTTGAGGTCAAGGGAGTATTTCAGATAAAGTCTGCCGTTTTCCGCAATGGTATTGTCAACATTGTGGGCATATACTCCAAGCCGCATACTGCCGTAGGGAGTTTCGTACTGACAGAAATTCTTGCGTCCTTTTTCAAGGGCGAGAACGGAATTTGCAGTACCCTCTCTTGTGATATATGCGGATTTACCGTCAATTTTTATAGTTGTGACAGAGCCTTCAAAGCCTGTGGCTTCGGTATCGTCATAGGCGATAATGTCACAGCCGTTAAGCTGGGACTGCCGAGCCTTTGTAACAAGCTCCGTCTGAGTTTTTTCGCCGTCCTGCCATTGAATACTGGTCAGGGAAATTGTAACATTATTTTTCAAATCTTTCACCTTTAATAGCTCTTATCAGCGTTTTCAATGGCGGATTCAAGGAGCATATCAATAACCTCAGAAAGCTCCATTCCGAATTCATTCATAAGCTTTGGATAAACGCTGTTGCATCTCATACCCGGAGCCGTTCCTATTTTATTAAGAAGGAGCGTTCCGTCATTGGCAAGGAAGAAGTCAATTCTTGCATATCCCTTGCAGTTCATAGCCTTGAATGCCTTTATTGCTGTTTCACGGACAGACTTTGCAGTTTCCTGCGGAATTGATGCAGGAATTTCAAGGTCATCTCCCGAACTTTTTCTGACTTCGGTGGGGTCGTAAACTGCATCTGTGGAAACAATTTCGCCTACATCAGTAGCAGTTGGCGTATCATAGCCAAAAACTGCAACTTCAAGCTTTCGTCCGTCTATATATTTTTCAACTACAACTTTGTTATCGTTGGAGAATGCAAGCTTTACAGCTGCCACAAGTTCCTCGAAATTTTCCGCCTTGCTTGTACCTGCACTGCAACCGCTGTTGGCAGGTTTCACCGCCATGGGGAAACCGATTGTATCAGCTATTTCAAGGCATTTTTCATCTATATTGTTAATGTCACGCTGAGTGAGAAGCTTCCATTGTGCCGTTGTAATGCCGTAGTCGTCCATAATCATATGAGTATGGGATTTGTCCATACATGAAGCGGAGGACAGCAGAGAACAGCCTACATAGGGGATTCCCGACATATTGAGAAGTCCCTGAATTGTGCCGTCAGCACCCTTTTTGCCCTGTAACAGAGGAAAAACAACGTCAATTCGTCTGATTGAAGCCTCTCCGTTTTCCATAATGATGATACCTCTATGGAGAGGGTCAGGGGAGAGAATTGCAGAAGTGCAGTCGGGATTCAATTCCCATGAACCGTCTGCGATTTCGTCAACATCACCTGGGAAATAGAGCCAGCGACCTTTTTTAGTGATACCCACCGCAATTACCTCGTAGGTATCGGCAGGGATATTGCGGATAACCTCGGCAGCAGATGCTAAGGATAATTCGTGTTCTTGTGAAGTACCGCCGAAAATGACGGCTGCCTTGTTTTTTGCCATAGATAACTCCTTAAATGAGAATAAAATAAAACATTTATCTTCTTTTTGTCGATTTATGTTTATATTGGATTATCAAAGCATAGCTATTGATAATAATTATCATATCTATTTTATCACATTTCACAAAAAACTGCAAGCTTTTTTTGCGAAAAATCTAAAAAAACGGCAAATCAAGTGATTATTGAACAATTATAAACACTAAACTTTGTGCAAAATAACGAAAAATCCCTGCCGTTTTGTACGACAGGGATAAGAGGATAGAAAGAAATGGGCTTTTTTAGGAATATTTTATCTTTTGCCTATTGAGGAATCCCCGTTTTGGAGTAAATCATACTTTAATATATAGTCATAAATTTGCTCAACAGTTGTATATGCGACACCAACATAGCTATCTGCACAGCCATAGTAAAGTGCAATTCTGCCGGTTGCTGAATCGTGAAGCGTGCAGCATGGGAAGCATACATTAGGCACAAATCCACGTTCTTCGTACCATTCTTCGGGAGTGAGAACATAGCGTGAACAGCGGTGAAGAACTTTTGAGGGCTGGTCAATGTCAAGAATTGCCGCACCAACGCTGTAAACATAGCCGTTGCAGGTGTTGACAACACCGTGATAGAAAATCAGCCAGCCTTTGTCTGTTTCGATTGGAGCAGCTCCGCCGCCGATTTTCAGGCTTTCCCACCAGTTATCGGATTTCCCCATAACATGGCGGTGTTTGCCCCAGTAAACCATATCGGGACTTTCGCTTACAAAAATATCACCGAATGCGGTGTGACCGTTGTCACAGGGACGGGAGAGCATCACGAAATTGCCGTTTAATTTTCGTGGGAAAAGTACAGCATTTCGGTTATAGGGGAGAAATGGATTTTCAATTCGTGTGAAGGTCTTGAAATCGGTAGTTTTCGCCATACCGATTGCCGCACCATACATATCCTGACACCAGATTGCGTAATAAGTATCTTCAACTTTAATTAATCTTGGGTCATATGCGTAAATCGGCTGAAACGGATTACCGTCCTCGTCAATGAACTTAATTTTTTCTTCACAGAAATTCCAGTTAAGTGCGTCATTACTTGTTCCAAAATAAACATGAGGCATACCGTCACGCTGTTCGCCTCTGAAAACTCCAACAAATCCCTGTTCGTAGGGGATTACTGCGCTATTAAAAATACGTGCTACATCAGGGAGGGGATTTCGTTCAATTATTGGATTATTCGGACTTCTCCACATTGGTGTCGTACAGCCTTGGGGTTTATCGCTCCACGGCATATTCGGCAGGGGAGGGGAAATGATTTTTATATCAGCCATAGTATTTTACCTCCTGATTTAATTAAATAAATGTGATTAATTGTGATTAATTCTCTATTATTTAAGTATACTATATTTTTTCAATAAAGTCAAGAGAAAATAAATACCCTTCGAAAAATTATACATTTCATACAAAATTAAACAGGTACAAATATACTTATTCAACAAATAAATCTCGGAGTTTGAAAGTTAGATGAAAATCTATGGATTTTTATATTTAAAAGGTGTATAATTATAGTGAGTGAAAAATTTATCTAATAAAAGGGGGATAATTTATGACGATTTTTGAAATTATAAATAAACTTTCCAACGGCGGTATGGACGGGCTGTTTTCGCAGATATACGGTAAATCCAAAGGTGAACTGCTGCGGCAGAGGGCGAGATTTCTGAATTGTGCGGAAAATTTTTCTCGCTTGTATCCTCTCTGTGAGGATGTGCGGATTTTTAGCGTACCTGCAAGCCTTATTTTAGGTGGAGAATTTGCACCATTCCAACACGGTTGTTGTATATCAGCGGCTGCAAGTGCTGATGTACTGGGATTTGTGGCTTTTCACGATGAAATGGTTGCAAGAATTTCATCTGACTTTTTTGAAATAATTGATATTGATTTAAGTGACTTATCAGATATTGCTGAAAATTATCAGGGATTTGCAGCGGTAATCGCGGGAATTATTTCAGAATTTGCTGATATGGGAATTGCCTGTAGCGGATTTGATGCATATATCTCCTCGGATATTCCTGAAATATCTGCATTTGATGTCAATTCTGTGTTGAATATCCTGATTTGCAATATTATTAATAATTCTGTTGAAAATAAGCTGACTGAAATTGAAATCGCAAAAATCGGTCATAAATTTTCGAAAAACCATACTGATTTTCTGCCGTTTCTTAGTTCTTCAATTGGCGGTGTCGCATTATTTGATATGAAAAATCCCCATGAACCGCAGGTACATAAGCTTAATTTTGATTTTTCACAATGGGGTTACAGCCTGTGTATGGTGAATCTGTGCGGTGAAAATTCGTTTGAAAAAATTGACGAAGATTTAAAATCTGTCGCAGAAAGTATGGTTACGGATTATCTCGGAGATATTGACTATGAGGCATTTTTTGACGATATATCGCAAATCTGCAAGAAATGCAGCAGCCGTGAACTTGCCCACGCTGTATGGTTCATGGAAGAAAATAATCGTGTTTGTCTTGAAGCGGAATCCCTTAATAATGGCAGATTTACAGATTTTCTTGAACTTTTCAACGAGTCGGGAGATGATACGGCGGTGATGTATCAGAGCTGCTATACCGCTGAAAATGAGGCGAAATACAAGGCTGCACTTGCAGTTTCAATGAGTCGGAATTATCTCGGCGGAAGCGGTGCAATCAGGCTGTGCAATGGCTATTTACTGGCATTTGTGCCTGATTTTATGGCTAAGGGGTATGCAGAAAAAATTGACGCAATTATGGGGAACGGCTGTACAAAAATTATGGGATTGAGAAAAGGAGAAAGTTCAGAACTTTATGTTTAAGAGAAAAATACCGAATGACGGTATATTGAGGCTTATTCCAAAACAGAAAAAGGGCATTTTCAAGCTGATTTTCAGCCGATTATTTATGATTTTAGTGCTGATTTCGATACAGATTTTAATTATCGGTTCTCTGTACATTCGGATGAATGAGGCAACCCCATATTTCAAAGTTTTCTTCAACTTGTTGACCGCAGTGACAATTATTTGGCTTTTTAATTGTGAAATGGATTCTACTGCAAAGCTTACATGGATGATAATTTTCTTTATTTCTCCTGTTCCGGGTACCATTCTTTTTGTGCTTACACAGACTGATTTCGGGCATTATGCAATTAAAAAGCGTGTAGAGTCAATTATTTCTGAAACGAAAAATATCATTCCCCAGAATGAGGAAGTTATGGCAGATGTTCAGCTGACCTGTTCCGGAACTGACGATTTGTGCCGATATGTAAACCGAACAGGCTGTTTTCCCATTTATACCAACACGGAAACAAATTTTTTAGCAAGCGGCGAGGAGAAATTTTCGGCTGTTTTAGAGGAACTGGACAAGGCTGAAAAATTCATTTTTATGGAATATTTTATTATTGACGAGGGCTATATGTGGGGGAAAATTCTTGAAAAGCTCCGTGATAAGGCGGCACAGGGAGTTGAAGTACGTGTAATGTACGACGGAATGTGCGAAATGTCTACATTAACTCACGATTACCCCAAGCGTATGGCGAATTTGGGAATAAAATGCAGAGGATTTGCACCTATAACGCCGTTTCTTTCAACCTATTACAACTACCGTGACCACCGAAAAATCCTTGTAATTGACGGTAAAACGGCATTTACAGGGGGAATAAATTTTGCGGATGAGTATATAAACCGCCGTGAGAGATTCGGCCATTGGAAGGATTCCGCAGTAATGCTGAAAGGGGAGGCTGTACGCAGTTTTACTCTGATGTTTTTGCAGATGTGGAATATTTCGGAAAAAGAGCCTGAGTGGGACAAATGGCTTGAACCCGTGAAATCAACCAATTGCGGCGGATTTGTAATGCCCTATGCCGATTGTCCTCTTGATGATTACAGAGTGGGGGAAAATGTCTATATTGACATTTTGAACCGTGCCACAAGCTACGTTCACATTATGACTCCCTATCTGATAATTGACGGAGAGCTGGAAAATGCTTTAAAATATGCGGCACAGAGGGGAATTGACGTGAAAATAATTCTCCCGGGAATTCCTGATAAAAAAATGGCATTTGCCCTTGCAAAGACCCATTATAAGGAACTTACAAAGGCAGGTGTAAAGCTTTATGAGTATACACCCGGATTTGTTCATTCAAAGATTTTTGTCAGCGATGATGAAAAGGCTGTTGTGGGGACGATAAATCTCGACTATCGTAGTTTATACCACCATTTTGAGTGTGCGGCTTATATGTACAGGACGTCCTGTATTTCTGAGATTGAAGCGGATTTTTCTGCAACTCTTGAAAAATGTCGTGAAGTGACACTTGAAACTATCAAAAAAGAAAAGATATTCTATAAAATTTCGGGTCAGATTCTGAAATTTGTAGCACCGCTATTTTAGGAATTTTGTGGGGTGAATTATGTTCGGAGCGATTTTCGGCGATATTATCGGCTCATATTACGAAGTGCATTGCACTAAGGATTACAATTTTCCCTTGCACAGGGAAAGCACTTTTACTGATGACAGTGTTATGACTGCGGCGGTATGCAAGGCAATTCTGCTCAATGACGCTGATATTACAAAATGGCAGATTAAACAGCGTGGGCAGGAGTATGCCGCCCAGTACAGGCAGTATTACTAACGGGCATCTCTAAAAACCCCTTTTGAGAAAAAACAGCTATGCACGTCATCTGTTTCGTCAACCTCCCTTGGAGTGCGACAGCACGCCTTCGGAAGGTTTCCTTGCAGCTGTCATACCTATCTGTTTTTTCTTTAATCAAACGAGTTTTTAGAGATGCCCTCATATTTCCCTCACGCAGGCTACGGGCAGATGTTTATTAAGTGGGCGGCTGACCGTGGAAATACGGCTAAACAGCGGAGTTACGGCAATGGTGCGGCAATGCGTGCTGTACCCATAGGTTATGCCTACGACAGCCTTGAACAGGTGGCTGTTCAGGCAAAGGCAAGCTGTCTTTATACCCACAATTGCCGTGAAGCTATCCGAGGAACTCAGGCGGTGGCAAGTGCTGTTTTTATGGCAAATCACGGCGAATCCAAAGATGCAATCCGTAATTATCTCAGCCGCAAATTCAAACTTGACCTTGACTATTCAATTGCGGATATTAAAGCGGGATACAGTTTTGACAGCAGTACAAATTATACCGTTCCACCTGCAATTGTGGCATTTCTTGATTCAGCGGATTATGAAAGTGCGGTGAGAAATGCGGTATCTCTCGGCGGCGATGCTGATACAATGGCGTGTATTGCAGGGGGAATTGCTGAGGCATTTTATGGGGAAATTCCCGAAGAATTGAGGAATTTCTGCTATAGCCGTCTTGATTATTCCATAAAAAGCGTGGCAATTGAATTTTGCCAAAAATACAAAATATCGCTGTATAAATGATATTAAACCCTCCGATTTTTCGGGGGGATTTTTATATAGGGCATCTCTAAAAACCCCTTTTGAGAAAAAACAGCTATGCACGACATCTATTTCGTCAACCTCCCTCGGAGTGCGAAAGCACGCCTTCGGGAGGTTTCCTTGTAGCTGTCATACCTATCTGCTTTTTCCTTAATCAAACGGGTTTTTAGAGATGCCCTATAGAAAAAAGAGCTCCCGAAGGAACTCCCTTTTCCGTATATCATTATATTTAAGGAACGGGCAAATTTACTGCACAGATTCGGGAAGTGCGTTTATTAAACCGGCGTCAAATTTCTGAATTGAAAGTGCATCAGCAACTGTAAGACCGTCGCCTCTGTTGAATACGTCTGCATTTTCAACGCCCTTCTGTGAGAGTGCATATTTATCGTTATTGCCGATATGCTGGAGAATTGCAGCAGCATCAGCGATTGAAACTACGCCGTCACAGTTTGCATCACCTGCAACTCCTGTTGAAGGTGTTACGGGAACTGTAGTAGTTGTCACAGGCTTAGTTGTAGTTGGCTGAGTTGTGGGCTGTGTAGTAGATGTAGTCTGCTGAGATGCAGCTGCTCCTGTCTGTCCTGTAAGAGCAGATGCAGTACCCTTTCCGTCAAGGTGATATCCGAGAGCTGCGTAAGTACCTGTGGATTCGGCAAAATTGCCTGTCTTAATTGAACCGTCAGAAGCTCTCCATGCGGTGTGGAAGTCCGTACCCATTTTCGGAACTGAAAGTGAGATGAAATCAGAAGCCTGAACTGTAACCACATCACCAATTTTTGCACCGTTTGTCATAGAAACATTACTCTTTGCGAAGTAATAGCTGCCATTGTAGTAGACGGAATTATTCATAACGCCCACAAATTTATCGTTGGATATCTTTATACCTGCTGCACCTGTGTCTGAAACCTTGCTTGTGTCGTTGAATGACATAAGGTTATCAAGCTTTGTTGATGATGAGCAGCGATATACCATATAGTTAGCCTTTCCGTTGCCGCCTACACCGTTATTGTAAGCGGTACAATTTTTAAGGCTGCCCAGCTTAGGGTTATTATTGTCAGTAAATCCGCAGTTGAGATTTTCAAATGCAAGACAGTTTTCAACGATATGTGCAGTACCAACGCCTGCACCGCCGAGTTTGAAGCCGTTACCGTCGCAGTCTCCATAGCCCTCGCCGAATTCAGTAAATCCATTTCTGAAAGCAACACTATTTTTGATAGTTACAACACCGATAGGGCCTGTTTCTGTTTTAGCATATAAATCCCAACCGTCATCAGAGTTGTTATAAGCCATGCAGCCGTCAAATACATTACCCTCACCACAGGTAAGCTTAGCAGCAAATCCGTCGGCATTTTCCATAGTAGCATCATCACAGTTATTCTTTGATGTGCAATTGAGAACCAGATTGTATGAGGGCCACTGTGCGACAGTAGAAGCATTTGTATCATAACGTGAAAGCTGTAATCCCGTGTCCTGATTGTCGTTGAATACCATTTCCACAATTCTGTTGTAGTTACCCGAAAGTAGCATACCATTATCTCCAGCCTTGGTAATCTCAAAGTTTACAAACTGCCAGTAATCACCGTCAAGGACAAATCCACGGTTAGAGCCGCTTACTGCCTGTGCAGAGAAGTCGAATACAACTTTTCCGCTGTTGCCGGGATAAGCCTGAATTGTCTTGTAAGCGTTTGCAGAGCCGTTATTTGAAGAATCTATAATTATAGTGGAATCGTATTTGTATGTACCGTCAAGAAGGTATATAGTACCGCCTGCCTTGATGTTCTTTATAGCTGAAAGAACATCTGTGGGGGAATCCTTGGTACCAGAGCCTGTGCCGTTAGGTGAGCAGTAGATTGCATCGTCTACAATTTTATCAATTCCTGATGAACTGGATGCAGGAGGATTTACAACAGTTGTAGAAGAGGATGTGTTGTTTTTAGTTGTGGTTACAGTTGTCTGAACAGGCTGTGAGGGACTTGCAGTTGTCGAGGATGAGCCTGCTGAACCGCCGAATACCATATAGAAAAGATTTGTTGAATCGCCCTTAGTAATTGTATGTTCACCTGCACTGAGGTCAACAGTTACAATACCATTGCTTGCACTATACTTTGTGCCGTCAACCTTGATTGCAGCAGATGCGTCACCAAGAACAAGTGTAAGCTTTCCTGCTGAACCTGCATTGAAAGAAATGCTTGTTGCGGTTTCAATTTTAAGGCACTGTGTCAGAGTTTTTCCGTCATATGTAACTGTTCCCTTGCTTGAAGAAAGGTTACCTGAAATTGAGAAGAATGAGCTGTTAAGTCCGTTTGCTGTAAAGTCGTGGACCTGACCGCCTGACACAGAGGGATTAGTGGGATTAGTCTGTGCAGGCGTAGTCTGAGAGGGAGCCTTCGTAGTTGTAGCGGAGGGTTTTGCTGTAGAAGGCGTTGTGGAAGGAGGATTAGTTGTGGGAGGTGTGAAGCTGTCCTCCTTGAAGCCTGAGCCAATAGCAACGATTGAATCCTTATAGGAGTCAAGTGCAGAATTAAGTCCTGAGATTACATCATAATTTCTGTCCTCTGAGGGGTCGCTGAAATCCCAGTCAAAGTCACCGCCGTCAACACGGCCTGCCTTTGCCATTACGATAGAGGGAACATCAGCGGCAGAATCAGCAGTATAGCTGTACATTGAACTGCTTGTATCGAAGTTGGAGTAGCTTGTGCCGCCCTTCTTTGTCTTATATGATGAGGGAACAGCTTCTGATGCTGCTGAAGCCTCGTAGCAGTCGAAATCTGTAGCAGAATCTGCATGAGTAACGGGCTTTTCTGTATTGTCATAGATATTGCCGTAGGATTTAATCATACCGCCTGCATCTGATGCAATTGGCTCACCGTCAGCAATATCTGTACCCTGCTGAGAGATAAGAATAGGATTATTTGTATCCTTGAAGTAGTTGGATTCAGCAAATACGGAGCTGCCAAGTCTTGCAATCATACCGTATTTTGCAACGCCGTCATAGTAGTTGTTGTAGCAATGTACCGCAGATGATACACGTACAAGGGGATGACGGGAATCTGAATGGTCATACCAGTTGTGGTGGTATGTAATATAGTTGAGGGTTGTGTCGCCGTTTCCGTTGAGGTGAGTTTTTCCGCAGTCCCAGAAGTGATTGTAGGAATGTGTTACATACTGGGATTTTTTAGTATCAAGAGCCCCGTCGCCCTTAACCTGATCGGCATCTGAACCCGGATCGCCATAGAAGAAATCGTTATTGTGAACCCATACGTGGTCATTATCCTGCTGGAGTCCGACTGCATCACCCTCTGAGCTGTCGCAGTTCATAAGACCGAGGTTGCAGATTTCAACATCAGATGAGCCTTTAACTCTGATTCCGAAGCCGTTGAGAGTAGCATCTGAGCCGATACCCTGAATTGTAATGCCGCACTTTGTCTTATCAATGAGGATGTCGCCCTTATCAAGAGTTGAGGGGTCTGTTATGTTACCGATAACTCTGATACATACAGGTGTTGAGCTGTCCTGTGCGGCATTGAGAATATTCTGGAAACCTTTAGCAGTTGTGCCGCCGATGTTAGCGGAAACTGAATCCTTTGTTGCATTTGTCACATAAACAACAACTGCACCTGATTTAAGAGTACCGTCACCGTTGTATGCACCCATTGACTTGTCGCTGCCGAAAGCGAAACCGCTTCTGTCGTGAGCGTATACATCAGCTTTAGCCTCAGCTGCCTTTGAAGTATCGGGAGTACCGCTGATAATCGGAACAACCTTGATTGTGTGGCTGCCTGCTTTAAGACCTACAGCGTCAGCTCTCATATAGCCGCTGTACTGTCTGATAAGTTCGGAGTCAATCTGTGTGCCGTCAACGTATACATTGTAGCCGCTTGCACCTGAAACTGCACCCCATGTTGCGTACATACCCTCAGCGTAGCCTACAGCGGAACTGATTTTCACGCTTGCTTCGGCTGCTGTTGCTGTTGTCATTGTGTTTGCCATTGGAGCAACGAATCCGCCGATTGCACCTGTTGCAGATGAAACACTAACTAATGCGGATGCTGCGATTGCCATGATTCTTTTCTTCATCATTGAATTTCTCATAATAACTATCCCTCCGAGAATATTTTGCGAACCTGAGCCTATACAGGTTCAATTAGGTGGTTTTGCTCTTTAACCCTATACGAATCAAGGGAATTCAGAGCGTTAATGATATACTTTGTTTTTCCGGTTGTTGTTGAATTCAACTTGTCTTACCTTACAATCATATTATACCTCACTTTTCCATAGTTTTCAATGATAAATAATACTGATTAACTGATATTTTGTGCTTTTGTTATACAAATTCAAAAGATAATAGTTCATATGTGAGATATATGATAAAAAATATGGTATCGGAAAATCCGATACCATGTTTAGAGGTTCAATTAAGATTAATCCACAGATTTAAGGGATTCAGCCATATTAATTCTTTCAAGCTTGATTTCCATAAAGAGATTTACGACAAAATTGAAAATAAGTGTAAGAACTGCACTGTAAATATAACTTTGGGGCAGAATTACCGTGCTGAAATCCACAATATCCACTTTAATCTGCGACATTACAAAGCTGTGGAGGGGAATTCCAATGGCAATTCCTGCAAGAATTCCCATAAATGTGAGAGCGATATTTTCACGAAGCACATATGCGGAAGTTTCACGGCGGAAAAATCCAAGCACTTTTATAGCGGCGATTTCACGCTGTCGCTCCGTTATGTTGATATTTGTGAGATTGTATATAACTATAAATGCAAGAGCCGCCGCACAGGCGATTACAAGAATTACAATATAGTCAAGACTGCTCATCATTTCAGCCATTCTGTCACGGGTTTTGGCAAACTGCTCCACGGAAATAACTCCGCTGTTTTTGTTTATATCAGCCGCCTGTTTGCCGTGAGTTTCACCTGTCTTGAAGTTTATAAATGTCTTATTCGGCGTAATATCTTCATTTAACTGCTTTTCAAGGGTTTCAAGAGTTGTATATATAAGGTTATAAGTGTGATTTTCAAAAACTCCCGTAACTGTCAGATGAAGCTCTCGCATATCAGCGTCACGGAGAGTTATTTCATCTCCGATTTCCACATTATATCGGTCAGAAATGCTGTGGCTGATAATTGCCTCGTTTAAATCAGGGGTAGAAATGGACTGCTTTTCCAAATCACGGAATACCATAAATTCCGATATATTGCCGAAATCCTCAACTGCTTCAAGGTCAATGCTTTTAACTCTGTCCTCATAGAGCAAATCCCACGAGCCGTGATTCATCATAGCAAATCCGTTGGTTTTCTCGGTTAAAAGCTCATTGATTTTCTCGTATTTTTCATCTAAGAATGAAACTGCGGCATCAGCTGTCTGAATTTCGCCGTATTGCGTATCTGCAAAACCTGCAATAGAATCCTTCAAGCCGAAACCTGTCAGCAGAAGTGCCATACAGCCGCCTATGCCTGTTACCATCATAAAGAACCTGCCCTTATAGCGGAAAATATTGCGGATTGAAACCTTATGCAGGAATTTCAGCCTGTTCCACAAAAAGGGGATATATTCGGGAAGTACACGTTTTCCCGCCTTTGGAGCTTTCGGACGCATAAGAGATGCGGCAGTTTCTTTAAGTTCCACACGACAGGCAATCCACGTTGTACCGGCAGAGCAGAGCATGGAAACAGCTGCCGCCGCTAAAGCTAAATTTTTATCGAAATAGTAGGGTATATCAATGGGAATGTACATAATCTTATATGTAACCCAGATAATAGCGGGGAAAAGCTTAGTTCCCACAGCAAATCCCAGTACACAGCCGATTAATGCTGCCGAGCAGGAGTAAAACATAAATTTCCCCATAATTGAGGTTTCCGAATAGCCGATAGCTTTGAGTATGCCGATTTGTGTTCGCTGTTCCTCAACCATACGGCTCATAGTTGTCATACATACAAGAGCCGCCACAAGAATAAAGAATACAGGGAAAACTTTAGCCACCTGCTCCACGATTTCTGAATCATTTTCAAAGAGAGCGTAGCCGATATTTGTATTTCTGTTCAGCACGTAAACGGAGCGAGCTTTCAGTTTTGCAATTTCCTTTTCGGCATCGGCAATTTTCTGTCCGCCCTCCGCCGATTTTTCCTCAAATTCAGCAAGAGCGTCTTTATATTCCTTTTCGCCCTTTTCAAGGTCTGCAACTCCCTTTTCATATTCAGCCACACCGTTGCTGTAATCGGTTTCAGCCTTTTGAACATCGGGAGAATTTGCCCCGATATAGGCTTTAAGCATATCTATATCAGCCTTTGCAGCGTCAAGCTGTTTTTTTGTATCTTCAAGCGTTTTTTTACCGTCAGCCAATTCAGCAGCCGCCTTATCAAGTTCTTCCTGTCCCTCTTTAATGCCGCTTTCATATTCTTCTTTTGCATCAGCCAATTCAGCTTCTGCATCGGCTAAAAGCTTATTGTGGTGCTTTAAAGCCGTTTCTTCGGATAATTTCTCCCATTTTTCCGTGCGGTCATCAATGAAATCATTATATTCCTCGGAATACATAACATAATCGTTGTCAAGGCATACAAAAATTTCGCTGAAATATTCCGTATCAAAGGCTGATTTCGGCATATACACAAAGCCGTCAACAGTACCGTTTCCGATAGTTGTTGTACCTTTTTCACGATTTAAGTAATATGGGGAAATAACCAATGCCGTGACAGTAAATTCCCTTGATTTCACCATTTCAAGAACTTCGCTGTCATTGCTTTCATTAATCCTGATTTTTTCACCGATTTTATATCCTCTGCCCTGTTCAACAGCACATTCTTCCGAATTTTCGGGGAGTGTACCCTCAACTACTTTGATAGTGTTGATTTTTTCGGGGAGCATATGGGTTTTCAGCACAGCTTCGTCAATTGAACGGCTGGGGACATAGTAGGACGCATCAAAGGAAATACTTCCCTCAGCCATAAGCACATCAGGCTGTTCAGCAAATTCCTCAACGCTTTTATCATTCCAGCCGCTTGTGGAGATAATTCTGAAATCGTAGAAATTATTCTCCTCAAGGAAGCCGTTCATCATATTGACCATAGCAGGGGTTGTATCACGGACTCCCGAAAAAAATCCCACACCAAGGGCAATAATGGCGAGAATAGCCATATATCTGCCAAAGGTGTGTTTGATTTCACGGAGAGTTGTTTTTCTCATAGAACGTGCCATAGCCGTCACCACTCTATATCTGCGGCATCGGCGATATTATCGTTGAGCCGCATATCAGATACTTTTCCATTTTTGACGGTTATTATCCTGTCAGCCATAGCGGAAATGGCGGAGTTGTGAGTAATTACCACAACTGTCATACCTGTTTTACGACAGGTATCCTGCAACAGTTTCAACACAGCCTTGCCCGTGTTGTAATCCAACGCACCTGTAGGCTCATCACAGAGGAGCAGCTTTGGATTTTTCGCCAATGCACGTGCAATGGCAACTCTCTGCTGTTCGCCGCCCGAAAGCTGTGCAGGGAAATTCTTCATACGTTCTTCAAGTCCCACCTGTTTCAGCACATCTGCGGCATTTAAAGGTTCACGGCAAATCTGTGCTGCCAATTCCACATTTTCAAGGGCTGTCAGATTCTGCACCAGATTATAGAACTGGAAAACAAAGCCAATGTCATAGCGGCGGTATGAAGTCAGCTGCTTTTTTGACATTTTAGAAATATCAGTTCCGTCAAGGATAACATTTCCGCTTGTAAGGGTATCCATTCCGCCGAGAATATTGAGAATTGTGGTTTTTCCTGCACCTGATGCACCAACAATAACGCAGAATTCCCCTTTATTTATCTCGAAATCAGCACCGTTAAGGGCGTGAATTTCAGTTTCACCCATTTTATATGTTTTCTTTACATTTTTAAATTCAACAAAAGCTGACATAGACTCATCCTTTCTGTTTTACAGGATTTATTGGTAAACAGCTTTTATTGCTGTGAAAGCACATTCTGCATTTCCTTATATTCCTTTAAGGTATCGGCAGTAACAGGGAGCATTTTCCAGCAGTCATTTTCCACACGTACAAAGCAGGCTGTTTCGCTCTTTTCCTCTGAGGTTTTTGAGCCTGCAATTTCATATGTGTATGTTATTTCGTATCCCTCTATGATATTGATTTCAGCGGAAAGATGACCATAACTTGCTTTGTAGCATTGAAGTGCATATCCAAGCTGTTCTTCTGAAAGAGGAGTTTTTTTCAGTTCTTCTTTGAAGTCTATGTAGATATCCTCACCGTACTGTTCATTAAAAGCTAAAAGAGCATACTTTATAACAATATCCTCAGTCTGAGTAACAAGGGTATCATACATTCCTCTTAGTTTCATTTCTTCCAGATATGCCACAGGAGTTGTCATAAGAATGACAGTTTCTGCATCATTGCTGAGAAGTGCGTCAAAATAGTCAAGATAAGCATTCATTGGGTCATCTGAGGAAATCGTCATACTTATATCGCTTGATTTATCTGCTTTATTACTGTCACAACTGTAAAGTCCCATTGAAAAAACGGCAGCAACTGCCATAAATTTCAGTATAGTTTTTTTCATACATTCTCCTTTTTTAAACAACGGCAAAAGCCTGTTTAAGGGTTGATACGGGGATTATTTCAATATCATAATCCTTTGGATTTACCTGTGAGGCGTTGTGTTTTGGGATAACAACCTTGGTGAATCCCATTCTTTCAGCTTCACGTATTCTGTGGGAAACGTGGGAAACAGAGCGTATTTCACCGCCGAGTCCGATTTCTCCGAAAGAGATAACCTTTTCGTCAATGGGCTTATCCATAATTCCCGAATATAGTGCCATAGCAACAGGGAGGTCAGCGGCAGGCTCGTCAAGACGAAATCCGCCGACGATATTGAGATAAATATCAAGGCTTCCCATAAAAATTCCCAATCGCTTTTCAAGAACGGCAACAATTATGCTCAGACGGTTGAAGTCAAAGCCTGTGGTCATTCTTCTCGGTGCGGAATAGCTTGTCTTAGCGGCAAGTGCCTGAACTTCCGCAAGAATAGGACGGCTGCCCTCCATAACACAGGCAACGCAAGTACCCGAAACATTGACAGGTCTGCCCGAAAGAAGCATCTGTGAGGGATTTTCCACCTCTGCAAGACCTTTGTCCAGCATTTCAAATACACCAATTTCATTTGTAGAGCCGAAACGGTTTTTCACCGCACGGAGCAGGCGGTAGCTCTGATGACGCTCGCCCTCGAAATAAAGAACAGCGTCCACAATATGCTCCATAACCTTCGGACCTGCAATAGCACCGTCTTTGTTGACGTGACCTACAATAATTATGGGGATTTCCTGCTTTTTTGCGGTGTGCATAAAGAGATTTGAACATTCACGAACCTGTGTAAGACTTCCGGGACTTGATGAAATGCGGCCTATACTCATAGTCTGCACGGAGTCGATAATGGCTATATCAGGGGAGCTGGACGCAATTGTTTCAGCAACAGCTTCCGCATCGGTAGCCGTTAAAATGTACAGATTTTCCGAATCAACACCAAGACGGCTGGCACGGAGTTTCAACTGACGTGCAGATTCCTCTCCCGATACATAGAGTACCGAGTGATTTTCGCCGAGAAACTGGCAAATCTGCAAAAGCAGAGTACTTTTTCCGATACCTGGTTCACCGCCTAAAAGCACAAGGGAGCCTTTTACAAGACCGCCGCCAAGAACTCTGTCAAGCTCGCCTATTCCCGTATTATAGCGAACATCGCTGTCCTCGCCTATATCCGCAAGTTCCATAATGCTGTCGGATAAATCGGGGACGGTATATGAAGAATTACCCTTTACTGCCTCTATTAATTCTTCTTCAAGTGTATTCCAAGAGCCGCAGGAGGGACAGCGTCCGTTCCACTTTGAACTTTCGCTGCCGCATTTACTGCATATATAAACAACACGTGATTTAGCCATATTAATCTAATAATGCGGAAATTCCGCTTTCGCTGAGAGGATGTTTTCTTCCTGTTACAGTAATGCTGTCTGATTTTTTGTACTCATCTGCTGTAAATGCAGAATTGGCAATGCTCCAGTATTTACTGTCAGAGAAAAATACATATTCTTCAATGTCAAAGCTTAAAATGCCGTTCGTGCCGTATTCGCCCTCCATTTCAGCAAGCTGACCGGCGGAGAAGTAGAACACCTTGCAGGTAGAATTTTCTGCTGAATCTGATGAAATTATAAGTTCCGGAGCATTATCGCCATTGAGGTCACAAAAATCAAAAGCAGCCTTTCTGCCTTCTTCTGCTGCAAGAGCAGCTTCTGCCGTAAGCTTTTCCTTGCAGATTTTTTTCTGATTTTTGGTGAGGATTTCTTCCCAGTTTTCGGAAATATAAATTCCGTAATTTACAGCGTTGTCGCCCATTGTATAGCGTCTGCCGATTTCAATTGTGTCAAGGGAAGAATATGGTTCTAAAGCCTTTTCATATTCTGCAATTGAAAGATTTTCGCCGTTTACTTCGTGGTATATTGCACCACCCATTGAAACGGATGCAGAGTTGTCGCTGTATGAGATAACAGTTTTCAGCGGACCGCTTGTAAGGGAATAAATTTTGCCTAAAACCATACCGCTGCCGATATATTCATCTTTAATGATTTTTGTTTCGGGGCAGAATGTGAAATATCCGTAATTACCCAGTTCGCCCAGTTCAGAAACTCCCTCGCCCTCAGCTGTATATATAAGGCATTTTGTAGTAGCGTCATTGTTGGGGGAGATAATAAGCTCAGGGGAGCCGTCATCTGTCAGGTCATACAAGTCAAAGCAGGAATTTTCGGAGTATTTATCGGACTCCTTGAACTCCTTGATTTTAGCCTCATATGGAGCCTGCCAGCTGTGGGTAATGCTGTCGGGAGCAATGTTTTTTTCTGCTTCTGACGAAGAATTATCGCCTTTAGCTGTACATGAAGTCAGTGAAGCCGCAGCGGCTGTAATTAAAAGTAATCTGCAAAATCTTTTCAATGTTATTTCCTCCGTGTTTTATTCGATACAATTGATGTATCTTTAGGGCATCTCTAAAAACCCCTTTTGAGAAAAAACAGCTATGCACGACATCTGCTTCGTCAACCTCCCTTGGAGTGCGACAGCACGCCTGTGGAAGGTTTCCTTGCAGCTGTCATACCTATCTGTTTTTTCTTTAATCAAAC
>JAFSBM010000163.1 GCA_017437285.1 Ruminococcus sp.
CATCAAGCACTACTACATCTACAACAACAGAAACTACAACATCAAGTACAAGTACTTCCACAAGCACAGAGACAACTACATCAAGTACTACTACATCTACAACAACTGAAACCACCACTTCAAGCACTACTACATCTACAACAACAGAAACTACAACATCAAGTACAAGTACTTCCACAAGCACAGAAACTACAACATCAAGCACTACTACATCTACGACAACAGAAACCACAACTTCAAGTACAAGTACTTCCACAACAACTGAAACAACTACATCAAGTACAAGTACATCAACAAGCACTGAAACAACAACATCAAGTACAAGTACTTCTACAAGCACAGAAACAACAACATCAAGTACAAGTACTTCCACAAGCACAGAAACAACAACATCAAGTACAAGTACTTCTACAACAACAGAAACTACAACTTCAAGTACAAGTACTTCCACAACAACAGAAACAACAACATCAAGCACAAGTACTTCCACAAGCACAGAAACCACAACATCAAGCACTACCACAACAACTCCGACTCACATCGCTTCCGACGAGGAGCTTTGCGATTGGGCAGTGAAGGATTATGAGAAAAAGACAGGCGTAACGCCCGAAAATGCAGAAATTGAGTATACAACTGACGGCAACGCAGTGATTACTCTGACCGATGCGGAAGGCAACGTTCTGGACGTTTACAATATTGATCCATTCACAGGTGTTGGCACTGAATCCGACGGAGGCGAGGTAAATCTCCCCCAGACAGGTTACAGCGTGGTTTACAACTACATTATGCTTGCAGCTGCAGCAATGGTACTCTTCGGTATCTATGCAATGGCTAAGAGCAGAAAAAGAGATGAGGAATAATCCTCAATAACATCAAGAAAGGAGCGTCTTTTGGACGCTCCTTTTGTTGTGTTTTCAATCACAATAATAATGTGACCTGCACGAATGCCGATACACAGTCAAAGATCGTAATGAAAACATCGCTGGATCACAACAAATCCAAATCGTCAAAGTGACTAAAACGAAATGCTGAAATTGTGCAACCATACAAATTTTCAAAAACACGCCATTTGCTGTCGTAGTTTCACGACAACAGCCAAAACCCCTATTGACATTGAAATCAATAGGGGTTATAATATAAGCAGAAACAGAACATACATTCGCTTTTATGAGAAGATAGATAGGAGATGACACCAACACATCTAAGAACAGGAGTGGTAACATGAAGGGTAAGCCAAAACCATTTCTCCGCAATTCTGAGATTGACGAGTTGTGTGAGAGGTTGATCTACGAGTACATGGGTGATGACGGTGCAGGAAAGCCTGTGGACATTATCGGCTTTACGACGAGATTCCTTAAACTGACAATCCTCTATGCGAATATTGCCGAAGAAGATATGAGCAAGCTGGGATTCCTCTCAGATGGCAGAACACCGCTGTTGGTTAGCTGCAAGGGACAGACTGTCAGTCATGTGTTCCCTGAAAAGACTATCGTGCTGGACAGGTTTCTCAAGGCAGAAAAGGAAAGAAACCGTCGCTTCTTCACCATTGCTCACGAAGCCTTTCACTATCTGAACTCGCTGGTGAATCATGTGCCACAGCAGGCAGCCTTTCATAATGAGTTTGACCTGGACTGCCACTATACCAGAGAGGACTTTGCCAAGATGATGAGTGTGCAGGAATGTCAGGCAGATCGTGGAGCCGCAGCGTTGCTGATGCCCAAACCACTCCTCTTGCAGACCTGTATGCAGTTCAATGGCGGTAAACCGATTGCTGTTTACGGGAACAGCGTCTTTACCGCCGCTGACAGAGCTGTGCTGTTTGAGATTGCAGAGTATCTTCGTGTGTCCTTTACCGCACTTGTCATCCGCATGGAACATCTGAAACTGTTCGAAAAACACGATTTCAGCGAATATGTCTCCTCTGAATTACATCTTGGAAATCCGGAGGCGTATGGATGATACAGACATATATGAACGAGGAAGTCTTCGAGAAATTGGAGATGTCCAAGACAGAAGTGACAGAACTCACATTGCGTGACCTGCGCTGCCCGAACTGCCGATTTCTGATCGATAAGATCTATTCGGATATCCAAGGCCATATGCAGGTGAAATGTCCGAAATGCAAGAATGCGTACATCATGAATGTAGCGTACTTCCGCACAAAGAAAAATGGAGAACGCTCATTTACTGTGTACCTTACCAAAATTGAATAATTGCTTATTACGATTTCTAACCGAGCAAGCGGAGATAGTCCCATGTGACTAAGCTACCAAGCGCCGTACGAAACAGGATAGGTTTATAGTATAGCTTACGCTATCACTATGCCTATTCGTTTCTACGGTGCTTTTTTGTTGCTCGTTTGTTTCGTACAGTGTTTGAAGCCCCTTTTCCGATTGCACGGGAAAGGGGCTTTTTATGTTACTCACCTACCCATGGCTGTGCATGACAGCGAAATATCCGTAAGCCTTCGTTTTGATTCAACCGAAAACAAGAAATCAAAACGGAGGTATTACGAATGGAAAACTACTTTAAGAAAATCAAGATGGAAGATGTCAATGAGATCATCAAGAAAAACGGCTTTTATTACATCCCGACAGAGGTACTCTACACTGACTTTGTAGGTCCGAAGTACATCGTGGCTACGGACGATCCACAGTTCAAGCAGAAGCATCCGGAGCTTGCAGGCATGATTATTGTGTCTGTTGCTATGTTTGCAGAGATGGCAAAGGAGTACAACCGCTATTTTGCCAATGAAGTTCGTGAAAAGCGCAGACAGAGCAGATATCACATTGATGAGGGCTACTACGAGGACTGCGAAGAAGATGAAAACGGCAACTGCCCGAATCTGAAAATCAAGGATCTGCCGTTGAATCCTGTGCAGGATGAAGTTGAGAAAAGACTGGATTATGAGGAGCTTCACAAGGCTATAAATCTCTTGAATGAAGTGCAGAGAAAAAGAGTCATGATGTATTTTTTTGAGGGAAAATCTCAGCAGGAAATTGCAGATATTCAAGGTGTTCGTCTTTACACTGTACAGAAATCCATAGAAGCGGCAAAAAATTTTTTGAAGAATTTTTTGAAACAGGGTGGTGAAAAGCCCTCTCCCAGTTCCCTATAAGTAGAGGGGCAAATAAAAAGCCCTTCAAAGCAGCTTGAAAATTGAATATACAGCATTCGGAATACGTTAATCCTGCGGCCGGTATAAAATCTCGGCAGCCACGCAAGCCATACGCCAGGACCTCGAAAGAGCGAGCGAGAAATATGGACTTGGAAATCGGGATAGCTTCCCGTGAGGCAAGGAAACGCAGGAGGATAATGATACTTCCGTCCAGTCACAGCACCCCTTGGTCGGGGAATCAGGCAATGAGGGCGGCTCCGAGAGAACCTCGGAGGGATGAGAGTTCCATGAGATTGATAAGCTGTCAATCGTTCCGAATGCTCCGCCGTGACGGATATCGTGGATAAATATCACGGAAAGTCTGAAACCGAAAGGAATCAGACGAAGGCAAAACGATAAACGGCGGTTTGCGATGATTCAAAAGCCGCCGTCTTACATATAAACAAAATCAAGAATTGAGAGGTATATAACAATGAAGGAAAAGAAATGCATAACAATCATGGAAGAAAATAAATGCATAGCACATGATAGATTCAGAGTAACACCGACCGGACGCAGAGAACCCCTCGCACAGGGATACGGCGTATACATTCCCGAACCCGTTGTGAAGCTTTCGGATGATCACCCTTGCAAGGGCTGTATCTGGTATTCCAGAAACACAAATGTCCTGTTCTGTCCGTTTCCAAGCTGTGTAAGAAAGAAAAAAGGAATCGGTAACGCAAAGGAGGACGAGAATGCTGATTAAGCGAGGCGACATTTTCTATGCAGATCTGAATCCTGTCATCGGAAGTGAGCAAGGCGGTATCAGACCTGTGCTGGTGGTGCAGAATAATATCGGGAATATGCATAGCCCGACTCTTGTTGTTCTGCCGATTACCAGTTCAAAGAAGCAGATACTGCCTGTTCATACGAGGGTCGATGATAACGATCTGCTGACCGATGGCTCGATTGTATTGGCAGAACAGATCCGCACCATTGACAAACGCAGGCTCAGAAGCTACATCGGCTCGCTGGATGCAGATGCGATGAAGCGAGTGGATCAGATTATCAAAATCAGTTTGGAGGTATCGTGATGAAGAAGTACGGAACAGCAGAATACATACTTACACTGATTCAGCAGTATGTAGATACGAAAGCAGAATCATTGACGGAAGAAGAAAAGAATCAGCTGATCAGCCGATGCAGAAATGCAGTCATCGGAGAGTATCCATCAGCTAAGGATTTGGAGGTGGCATGATGATTGGATTTATTATCGGATGTGTTGTAGGCGGCACCGTTGGTGTGGTTGCCATGTGCTGCTGCATCGCAGGCAAAGAAGCGGACAAGCATATAGATTACACAGATTCCGATGAGTAAATTTGTCCGGTTTGGTGATTCCAATTTCACAGAACTTGTGGTATTGTAGTAGGTAAAAGAAAAAAGGAGGTAGATGAAATGGCAACGATAACCGTAATTCAACCGAGCATCATGACCGAAACAGTGAAGCGGCGAGTTGCCGCTTACTGCCGAGTCAGCTCAAGCAGTGAGGATCAGTTGAATTCCTATCAGGCACAGCTGACCTACTACAGCCACAAGTTTGAGGATTCAACCACAGAAGAACTTGTAGACCTGTATGCCGATGAAGGCATCACCGGTACCCGTGATGATAAGCGTGGCGAATTCCAAAGGCTGATGAAGGATTGCAGACGTGGTAAAATCGACAGAATCTATACCAAGTCCATCAGCCGATTCGCACGAAACACAAAGGACTGCCTCAAAAATCTCAGAGAACTGAAAGCCTTGGGCATTACAGTGTTCTTTGAGAAAGAGAACATTGACACTGCAAACATGACCGATGAGATTATGATTACCATCCTCGGCGGTCTGGCACAGGAGGAATCGGTATCCATTTCACAGAATCTGAGATGGACATTCCAAAAGAAGATGCAGAACGGCAGCTTTGTACTCCCGAACACCCCATATGGTTATCGGATGGAAAATCAAAAGTTGGTCATAGATGAGGAGTCAGCAAAAATTGTTCAGGAAATCTTTGATATGTACCTGTCCGGAATAGGCTCATCAAGAATCGCTGAGATCATGAATGCACGGTTAAGACAGGAACAAGAAAAGCAGCTTACCCCATTATCCATTCGATACATTCTCAGAAATGAGAAATACACAGGCAATTCTCTATGGGGGAAGTTCTGCACCACCAAAGCACTTCCCTTCCGAACCATGAAGAACACCGGTCAACAGCCACAGTACTACTGTCCGGATACACATCCTGCTATTATCACACAAGAAAAATTTGACAGAGTACAAGAACTTCTTCGTACTCGTTCTCATAAATATACAACCCATGACAATCCGTTGAAAGGAAAAATGCGCTGTGGAGAATGCGGTTCCTCCTTCCGATTAAAACAGAATCGGGGAATCACCTACTGGATATGCATTAAGCATGACAAAAGTGCTGCGAACTGTCCGATGGTCATTCTACCACAGGAAAGGATCTATAATGCATATTTACAGCTTCACAACAAGCTCCTGCACCACTACCGCAGCATACTCCTCCCCTTACAACAAATGCTGCAGGAGCTCAAATGCAAGAAATACGGAGGTAATGTCCGAGTGATGGATATCCATAAGGAGATTGCAAAGCTCCGAGAGCAGAATCATGTCATTGCAAGGCTTCGCACTAAGGACTTTATGGATGAAGGCAAATATCAGGAGCAAAGCAAGGAACTGAATAACAAGATCAGAAAACTACAAGCTGAGCTGAGGAAGATAACACGTTCCGACGATGAAGATGATGTTCTGGAACAGCTGGATATGCTCGTCGATTACTTTGAAAAGCGAGAATATATGATGGTATCCTTTGAACCGGAAACCTTTGACAGTATGGTAGATAAGATTACAGAAAATCAGAATGAGCTGACCTTCCATC
>JAFSBM010000164.1 GCA_017437285.1 Ruminococcus sp.
CAGTAGACAAATCTAATGGCATAAATACTGTCTGTCGTCGTTGGACTTCCTCACCATACGACAGTATGCTTTCGTCGTCCGCCTTGACATACAGCATTTCTGCTCATCATCTTTGTCTACTAACATTTTAGGGATTGGTATAAAAACTAAAATGTCAGCTGATTTGAGTCGCCCAGTTCCTTTGCAGGCTTTCCAGCGGCAGGAACAGATTTAGCACGGTACTTTTCAAGCTCCGCCATAGCCTCAGCAGACACAATTTCAGCCGATTCAAGTACAGCCTTTTTGCGGAGGGTTATAACCTGTACGCCCTGTGAATTTCTCGATGTTTTGGGCAAAATCATACCTGTATTGAATACAAGTGCATGACCGCTTGAAGTCCTCAGCAGCACATCGCTGTCCTCAGCGGTGAAAATTGCCGCAATAAGTGGAGATTTATCCGAAAAAGCATTGGCAAGCTTTTTGCGGTTTGTCTTTGTTTCGTAGGATTTAAGGGGAATTTTCGCTGCCTTGCCGTTTTCAAAGAAGAAAATCATATAGCCGTTGTAGTCCACAGTAGGCACAAGACATTTCAGATTTTCGCCCTCGTCAAAGCTTAATTTTGCAGGGATATAGTCACCGAGCAGGCTTGCCTTGCTGTCCTCAAAAGCACTTGCCTTTGACTTATAAGCCTGCGATTTATCGGTAAAGAAGATAAGTTCCGTCTTATTTGTCCCCTCAAAGGTCTGACTTATATAGTCGCCCTCTTTGATTTTCTGCTCACCGCTCATACGGAGGGACTGGGGAGTGATTTTCTTGAAATATCCGCTTTCCGTCACAAAGAGATGAACGGGATAATCGGGAGTATCGTCAATTTCGCCCTCGTCCTCCACATCGGTGATATAGTAGAACTGAGTTTTTCTCGGCTGACCGTAATTCTTGATTACGTCCTTTAACTCCTTAACAATAATATTGCGGACTTTCTTCTTATCGCCGAGGATTTCCTCCATTTCGGCAATATCCTTTTTCAGCTGGTCAACATCGGCAATTCTGCGGAGAATGTACTCCTTATTGATATTTCTCAGCTTGATTTCAGCCACATATTCCGCCTGTATTTCGTCAATTCCGAAACCAATCATAAGATTTGGCACAACATCGGCTTCATTTTCCGTTTCACGGATAATTCTGATAGCCTTGTCAATATCAAGGAGAATTTTTGCAAGAGCTTCCAATAAGTGGAGCTTTTCTTTTTTCTTCTGCAAATCGAAATATGTGCGGCGTTTTACACATTCCTCACGGAAAGCAACCCATTCTGTGAGGATTTCCCTTACGCCCATAACCTTTGGTGTACCTGCAATGAGGATATTGAAGTTGCAGGGATAGCTGTCCTGCAAGGGAGTAAGGCGGTAAAGCTTCTGCATAAGGGCTTCGGGGTCTGTACCTCTTTTAAGGTCAATTGCGATTTTTAAGCCGTCAATGCCTGTTTCGTCACGGATATACGACACTTCACGGAGTTTACCCGATTTTACCAAATCCACAACCTTTGAAATAATCGCCTCAACTGTTGTAGAATATGGGATTTCCGTAATTTCAAGGCAGTTTGAGGATTTGTCGTAGCTGTACTTACAGCGGAGTTTTATACTTCCTCGTCCTGTTTCGTAGACCTTGTTCAGTTCGGCTTCATCATAGTAGAGGAAACCGCCGCCTGGAAAATCAGGGCCTTTCAGGGTGCTGAGAATATCGTGTTCGGGATTTTTCATCAATGCAATGGTAGTTTCGCATATTTCCTCAAGATTGAAAGGACATACGTTACTTGCCATTGATACGGCAATACCCGTATTTGCATTTACAAGAACTGTGGGGAATGTGGCAGGGAGCAAAGTCGGCTCCTGCATTGTATTGTCATAGTTGGGAACAAAATCAACTGTATCCTTATCAATATCACGGAAAAGCTCAGCACAGATTTTCTCCAGCTTAACCTCGGTATATCGTGAGGCAGCGGCTTTCATATTTGAGGAATACTGCTTTCCGAAAGTTCCCTTTGAGTCAACATATGGGTGAAGAAGCGCTTCATTTCCCCTTGTAAGACGCACCATTGTTTCATAAATGGACTGGTCGCCGTGGGGATTGAGTTTCATTGTAGCACCTACAACATTGGCGGATTTTGAACGCTCCTTGTCGGGGCTGAGCAAGCCGCTTTTATACATCATATATAAAAGCTTGCGGTGAGAGGGTTTAAAGCCGTCAATTTCGGGCAATGCTCTCGAAATAATAACGCTCATTGCGTAGGGCATATAATTCTTTTTCAGGGTATCGGTTATAGTTTCGTCAACAATACTACCCGAACCCTCTATATAAGCCTCGTGCTTGAAAGCAGACGGCTTTTTCGGTGTTTCCTTTTTACGTGGCATAACTAACTGCCCTCCTTTAGCTTATATCAGCCATTTCAAGATAATCTGCTCCGTATTCGGCGATATAGTCCTTACGGCCCTGTAAATCGTCACCCAGGAGCATTTCAAATATCTCAGCCGATTCACGTATATCATCGGCTGTAACCTTGATAAGTCGGCGAGTATCGGGATTCATTGTGGTTAAGTTCATCATATCGGGTTCGTTTTCACCAAGACCTTTTGAACGCTGGATTGTATGCTTTTTATCCCCGATTTGTGCGAGAATACGCTGTTTTTCCTGCTCCGTATAGGCAAAATATGTCTTTTCCTTTGTGTTTATCTCAAACAGCGGAGATTCCGCAATATATACATATCCCTGCTCAATGAGAGTGGGAGTAAGGCGATAGAGCATTGTGAGAATAAGAGTACGAATCTGGAAACCGTCAACATCGGCATCGGTACAGATTACGATTTTGCTCCAGCGGAAATTGTTTATATCAAAGGTGGAAAGCTCCTTATTTGCCTTTGATGTAACCTCTACTCCACAGCCGAGAACCTTAATCAAATCCGTAATAATATCGCTTTTGAAAATCTTTGTGTATTCAGCTTTAAGGCAGTTCAGGATTTTACCACGGATTGGAATAACAGCCTGAAATTCCGAATCACGTGCAAGCTTTACAGAGCCGAGAGCCGAGTCACCCTCCACTATATAAATCTCACGGCGGGTAATGTCCTTAGTTCGGCAGTCAACGAATTTTTCAACGCTGTTTGCAAGGTCAATTGTGCCTGTCAGCTTCTTTTTCATATTAAGACGAGTTTTTTCGGCATTTTCACGGCTTCTCTTGTTAAGGAGAATTTGCTCTGAAATACGCTTTGCCTCGTCGGGATTTTCTATGAAGTATACCTCCAGCTGATGACGGAGAAATTCTGTCATAGCTTCACGGATAAACTTATTTGTAATAGCCTTTTTCGTCTGGTTTTCGTAGGAAGTTACAGTTGAGAATGAAGATGAAACGAGGATAAGACACTCGTCAACGTCCTCATATTTAATCTTTGTTTCATTCTTCTGATAGCCGTTTACAGATTTGATATAGCTGTCAATCTGTGCAGTAAATGCACGTTTTACGGCATCTTCGGGAGAACCGCCGTGTTCGAGAAAACTGGAATTGTGGTAATACTCCGTAAGCTTTGCCTTATTTGAAAATGTAAGTGCCACATCAAGCTTTACTTTATATTCGGGCTTGTCCTCACGGTCTTTACCCTTTTTCTCAGCAGTCCAATGCTGAACGGAAGTGAGAGCCTCCTCACCTGCAATTTCGGTAACATAATCGGTTATGCCGTTTTCATAGATAAATTCTGTTTCATTAAATCCCCCTGCTTCATTCTGAAAACGGAACAAAAAGAGGATATTAGGGTTTACAACAGCCTGTCTTTTCAGAATATCGTGGAAATATTCCTCCGACACGTTTATATCGGTGAATACGTCCAAATCAGGACGCCAGCGTGTTTTTGTACCTGTCTGCTTTTTCTTGGTTTCTTCCTTTTTAAGTCCGCCTACGTTGTTGCCCTTTTCAAAGTGGAGGTTATATTTGTAACCGTCACGGATAACCTCAACGTCCATATATTCCGACGCAAACTGTGTTGCACAAAGTCCAAGACCGTTAAGACCGAGGGAATACTCATAGGACTCGGAAGATGCGTCATATTTTCCGCCTGCATAGAGTTCGCAGTAAACAAGCTCCCAGTTATAGCGTTTTTCGTTGTTGTTATAGTCAACGGGACAGCCTCGCCCGAAGTCCTCAACTTCAATATCGTGATTGCGGTAATATGTTATGATGATTTTATGTCCATAGCCTGCACGTGCCTCGTCTATGGAGTTTGAAATAACCTCAAATATGGAATGTTCACAGCCGTCAAGTCCGTCAGAACCGAAAATAACGGCAGGTCTTTTACGTACCTTATCGGCACCTTTCAGCATGGTAATACTATCGTTGCCGTAATCCTTTTTCTTAGCCATATACTTTAATTTCCCCTTTCATAGAAAATTCACGGGTTTTCTGTATCTTCAAAATTATAACATAAATAAAAAAATTTTGCAAGTCTGTTTTACTTTTTTTTCGCCGTATCTACAATATTATTTATCCACAGGTCACTTTTAACCATAAAATATCCGATTATTACCTTGATAATTTCGGAGAATGTAACCACCGCCCACAGAGGACGAATGTCCATATCCGTAAAATATGTAAGGATAAATGCAAGGGGAATCATAAACAGGAATGTATATCCAAAGTCAAAAAGGAAAGTTATACCCGTTTTTCCACCGCTTCTCAATGTAAAATAGCAGGCATTGGTATATGACCACAAAGGCATTGTAAGAGCCTGTACAATTATCATATAAGAGGCAAGACTGCGGATTTCCTCGCTTGTTTTGTAGATATTCGGGAAAATTCCTGCAAAGGGAATTATAATTGCCGCTACTACAACTGTTACGGCAACGCTGAAAAACAGCAGTTTATTGTCTGTGCTGCGAGCCTCTTTCAGCTTATTTGCACCTAATTTTGCACCTACGATAATACCGATACACGAACCAAGCTGAATATAAATCGCTCCGAAAAGGTTTGTCATTGTGCTTGAAATGTTTCTTGCAGCCACAACATCAAGACCACGGACGGAATAACATTGTGCAATTATTGACATACCTGCCGCCCATAAAAACTCATTGAAAAGCAGGGGCAGACCTTTAATAAGCATTTTCCCCACAAGTTCACGGGGAATTGTAAATCTGCGGAATACACCCACGATATATTTATTCTTTTCGGGTTTTGCATGAGTCCACGCAATAACCACAAGCGCTTCAATAAATTTTGCCGCAACTGTAGCAATTGCCGCACCCTTTACGCCCATTTCGGGGAATCCAAATTTACCGAAAATAAGGGAATAATCAAGGAATATATTGAACACAACCGCCGCCATTGAGCCAATCATTGGTATACGTGTTTCACCGCACTCACGGACTACGCTGGAATATGCCTGTCCTATGCCAAAAGGGATAAGACCAATGAGCATATAGAGCATATATTCCTTGCCGTATTTCAGAGTTTCCGCCATTCTTTCGGGAGCGTCCTCCTTGCTGATAAAGAGATTTATAAGAGGTTCGCTGAAAAATCCGAATATAGCCGTACCAATTGCAGTAATCAGCGTAACGGCTATAAGTCGGTATCTGAATGTGTATTTCTGCCCCTCATGGTCGCCCTTTCCGAAAAACTGCGCTCCGAAAATACTCGGACCTGCAACTGCTCCGAAAACAGTTATATTGAACACGAAAATATACTGATTTACGATAGAAACGCCGTTCATCTGCTCTGTGCCGATACGTCCCACCATTATATTATCAATAAGGCTTACAAAATTGGTGACAAGATTTTGCAGTATCATGGGGATTACCATATATAGCACATTTTTGTAAAACTGCTTGTCGCCGATATATTTTTCTCTGAAATTCCTTAACATAAATTTCCCTCCGTTTTCTTTTCGCCTAAAGATTATAACACTATATTTCGGGAATGTCAAGTCTTTTTGTGTTCGAATGTTAGCCATTTTGTAATTGAGCTGTTAGCCGTTAGCCTTTAGCTGTTAGCCATTTTGTAATTGAGCTGTTAGCCGTTAGCCTTTAGCTGTTAGCCATTTTGTAATTGAGCCGTTAGCCGTTAGTCTTTAGCTGTTAGCAAATAAAAAACCTGAGATTTTCACCTCAGGCTTTTCAAAATTCGTTTTAATTTTTATTTCGCTTTTCCTTGCAGGTCTTGACGAACCACACAATAACCATTAATGCAATAAATACAGCTATGGCAAATAATACTGCGGCGGCAAAAATATTTCCGTCTTTTGCATTGTTTATGCCGCATACCGTAATAATTCCAATCAGACCAATGTAAATTCCGAAAAACAAAACCAGTAACAATACACGCAAGGGCATAGGCACTTTTTTGCTTGTGCCTGCTTCAAGCGACCCCTCAATTAACAAAGAACCAATGAACTCTGTCAAAAACTCAATAAACATATTAAATTCCCCCTAATACCAATCCCTTTTATAACGTAGGGCGGAAACAAGTTCCGCCCGGTAATGATTTACTTTGTATCAGGTTCAAGAACGGCATAATTTCCGTCTGTACGCTTGTACACAACATTAAAATTTCCTGTCTTTGCATTGAGGAACATAAAGAATGTATGGCTGAGAAGATTCATCTGGAGAATAGCTTCCTCAACATCCATAGGACGAAGCTCGAACTTCTTCTCCTTGATAACTGTATACTCAGGCACTTCCTCAACAGGCTCTGCAAATGCCTCCTTGAAAGCCGTATCCTTCAGCTTCTTTTCAAGCTTTGTCTTATTCTTGCGAATCTGTCTGATAATCTTGTCAATAGCATCATCAAGAGCGTCGTTCTTATCAACAGCGGTGCGTTCTGCACGGTAAATTACGCTGTTATATTTAACTGTAAGCTCCACAACGATCTGATTCTTTACCTCTGAAAGAACAATCTTTGCGTCTGCTTCATCTCCGAAAAATTTGCTGAGCTTTGAATCAAGTTTTGCTTCTGCGTACTCGGTGAAATTCTGTGGAATCTGCATTTTCTTTGCTGTAATAGTTGTTTTCATATATTGTAATCCTCCTTAGTTAGTTCCCTTAATATCGGGAACGGCTTATGATGTAGAATGTTTTATCTACAGTTATATTATACCATAAAAAAATCACATTTACAATACTATTTTGTTAACTTTGTATATTTTGTATAAACTTTGTGTTGTGATTTGTTACATATGACCTATTAATCAGCAAGATTATTAAGCATTGTTGTTACAATATTTTCCGCAACAGCAGGTGTGCTGTATTTATTTTCAAGAACTACGCAAAATGCAATGGGGAAGCTTTCATCATCAACAAATCCCACAAGGAGGGCATTTTCCTCTGCACCGTGCTTGACCTGTGCAGTACCGCTTTTTATTGCCACCTTATAGCCCGGAATTGAATACTGATAGTGATTTGCTCCGTTGGTGAGTAAAATCTGCTTAACGGAATCGGCAGTTTCCGTGCTGAAAATCTGCTCACTGTACTTTGTTTTTGCTCTTTCTGTGACATTTCCGTTAACGTCCGTCACCGTTTCAATTAGATAGGGCATTGTCATTTTTCCTGTGCCGTTAGCTATAGCACTTTGCCACATCATAAGCTGAATAGGGCTTACAAGAGTTTCGCCCTGTCCGATACAGCCCCATTGTGTTGAGAATTCAGATGTATCCGTTAGAGTTGTGGAAGCCTTGAAGCATTGAATTCCGTCAATGTCAATGTACTCCTGCTCTGTTTCGGTTTCCTCTGTTCTGTTTACGTCATAGCCCAGCTTTGTATACATCTCAATAATGCTTTCAAGGGGCATATCGCTGTCCTGTACAAGCTGTGCAAAGAACGGATTACAGCTGTTTTCCACCGCCTGCTGGATATTCTGTTTACCGTGTCCCCAGCTGTTATGGCAGTCGATTTTTCCGCCTGTATCATTTATGAAATATCCGCCGCAGCTGTAGCTTTTGGCGTAAAGTCCCTCCTGTCCGAGGATTTCAAGGGCTGTTATAACAGTTGAAACCTTTTGAGTTGAGCCTGGAACAGTTCCGTATAATGCCTTTGACATAAGTGTTCCCGATTTCATATTTTCTATTCCCACATATCCGCCACGAGGGTCAATATTGGGCAGGCTTGTGCAGACGAGAAGTTCACCTGTTTTGTAGTTGTAGGCGGCAATACAGCCGTCGGCACCCATAAAGGCGTTATATGCGGCACGGTTTGCCTCATGGTCAAGAGTTGTGTAAATAGCCGCTTTTCCGTTTTTATTTTCAATGCCGTTGTTGAATGTGTAATTGTTAAGTTTGCTGATATTCTGTGATACAAGGGTATTTTCCATTTGTCCCTTATCGTCGCCTATGAGATTTCCCACATCTATGAGATAATCCACAGGCTTATCAATTTTATTAGTGCCGTCAAAAAGCACATCTTTATTTCTGTCATAAACCTTGCCAAGACGATAATTTTCCGAATGTGTTATATAGAAAGAAGCGTCCTTATAAATTCTTGCGGTGAGAACTCCAAGACATATAAGGAATACCAGAAGAAACAGCGTCATAACAAGCTGACATCGTTTTATACTTTTCATACTGTCCTCCTTTTCTGCTTGCCTTTCTTTTTACTTTTTTTGGGATTTGTAAATACAGGGGATTGTGCAGCAACTATCATTCCTATCATCAATCCGCTTGTAACCATAGAGCTGCCGCCTGCTGAAATAAAGGGCAGAGTTACTCCTGTAAAAGGAATCATATTGCATGAGCCGAAGATATTCAATGCCATTTGTGTAGTAAATGCGGCACATACTCCTGCACACATTGTTCCGTGGTAGTATGAGCGTGGGGGATTAACAAGGGGCATTGCCACAATAAGAAGGAGCATAAGCACCGTCATAATAGCAAAGAGAAGTCCCCATTCCTCGCTGATTGTAGCAAATACAATATCGCTTTCATAGGCGAAAACTTCGTGGAGGAAACCGTATCCCGGACCTTTTCCGAACCAGCCGCCCTCTGCTATGGAGATAAGAGCCTTTGTCTGCTGATAACCGTCACCTGTAGGATTGCTCCATATATCTGCAAAAAGTCGTGCTTTTACGTATGCAGGGGCAAGAATTATTCCTGCAATTGCAGCAACTCCCACAACTGAGCCTGCTATAATAAGAGTTTTTCTTGAAAATTTAGCCTTTGGGTAACAAATTCTCATAAAGAAACATGAGGCATAAATAGCCGCAAATGTCGGAATACTGCCCAAATCACGGCACCACCATTGGAAAAGAATTACAACAGCAGTTATGCCGAAAATTATCACGTTGTCATAAACTATGTTGATTTCTCCCACTTTATGTCTGTTCTGCTGTTCACCGATTGACGTAGCACAGGCAAGAACAAGCAGGGGTTTTATAAATTCCGAGGGCTGAATTGACATAAAGCCAAGGTCAATCCACATACTTCTGTCGCCTGTAAACAAGAATATCACCACAAGAAGTATGCCTATGCCTGCCCAGAAAAATTTCTTTTTCGTCTGAATCCAGCGGTGATTGCGGCATAACATAAAGCCTATACGACAGGATACAAGGGCGGCAATCATAGTTATAAAATGCTTCATATCAAAATGAACTCCGCCGAAGCAGGATTGGAAAATCATACTCATATTCAATATGAGCAAAAGCATAAAATCAACGGCATATGTCCTCTGTTTGAACAGTGGCATTATTGCGAAGTATACAGCGTCAAGGAGGATAACAGCTGCCGAAAGAGTTATTACATCATTTACGCTGTCATATTTGCCGTTGTTGTACACGGTCAGCAGCATTGAGCCGTGAACTGCCATTACAAAAACGCAGGATATAAGATATGTAAGAGCTTTTTTCATCAGCGGTTCACCCTCTTTCTGAAAATAAGACTGCGATTTCCAAGGGTGATTACATCGCCCTCATAAAGCCGTACATGACGGACAGCCTCGCCATTGACAAAAACTCCCGATTTTGAGCCTATATCGGTTATCATCCATTTTCCGTCTGTGACATTGAGAATTGCGTGATATCTCGACACGGACATATCCTGTATGCGTATATCCGCCATAGCGTGTCTGCCTATGAGGATTTCGTCACATTCAAGATTATAGATATTTGCCTCATCGGCAAGCTCCATATTATCGGTAACTTTTTTCCACACCTTTTCGCCTGTACGGTTTTCCAGATATGATGTGAAAAGCAGTACAATACCGCATATGGCAAGCAATGCAGCGGAATAAATAATTGTTTCCATAAAACCACTCCTTTCAAATCCATTATATCACATTTATATAATAATTTCAAGTTTTGTACTTTTTTGTAATTATTTTTTATATATCTGATACTATTGCATTTTTTCACAATATATGGTATAATATTATTTGTGAATTCAGGTGTTCACAAATCATTGTATTCGGAGGTATATTTATGCTTACTGATATAGAAATCGCTCAGGGAGCGAAAATGAAAAAAATTACTGAAATAGCATCTTCTCTCGGTATTTCCGAGGACTGCCTTGAACCTTATGGTCACTATAAGGCAAAGCTTTCCGAAAATCTTTACTCACAGACGGCTTTCCGTCCCGACGGCAAGCTGATACTTGTAACTGCAATAAATCCAACTCCCGCAGGTGAGGGTAAAACTACCGTAAGCGTTGGTCTTGCTGAGGCTATGGGTAAAATCGGCAAAAATGCCGTTCTTGCTCTCCGTGAGCCTTCACTCGGACCTGTTTTCGGCATCAAGGGCGGTGCCGCAGGCGGCGGATATGCACAGGTTGTTCCAATGGAGGATATCAACCTCCACTTCACAGGAGATATGCACGCTATTACTGCTGCAAACAATCTCCTCTGTGCTATGCTTGATAACCACATTCAGCAGGGAAATGAACTCCGTATCGACCAGCGTCGTGTTCTTTTCAAGCGCTGCCTTGATATGAACGACAGAGCCCTCAGAAATACCGTAATCGGTCTTGGCGGAAAGGCAAACGGCGTTCCCCGTGAGGACGGTTTCCAGATTACCGTTGCATCTGAGGTTATGGCTATTCTCTGTCTTGCTACAGATTTAGCTGACCTTAAAAAGCGTCTTGGCAATATTCTCGTTGCCTATGACCTTGACGGCAAGCCTGTTTTTGCTGAACAGCTTGGCTGCACAGGTGCTATGACTGCACTTCTGAAAGATGCTCTTAAACCAAATCTTGTACAGACTCTTGAAAATAATCCTGCATTTATCCACGGCGGTCCTTTTGCAAATATCGCTCACGGCTGTAACTCAGTACGTGCAACAAAGCTTGCTTTAAAGCTTGGCGATTACTGCATTACTGAGGCAGGCTTCGGCTCTGACCTGGGTGCTGAAAAGTTCTTCGATATCAAGTGCCGCTATGCAGGTCTTAATCCCTCCTGCGTTGTTCTTGTTGCTACAATCCGTGCATTGAAGTACAACGGCGGAGTTCCCAAGACTGACCTTGTCAAGGAAAATATGTGGGCATTGGAAAAGGGAATTGTCAACTTGCAGACTCATATTGAGAATATGCACAAGTTCCACGTTCCCGTTGTTGTTGCTATTAACCGCTTCCACACAGATACTGACGCTGAAGTTGAATTTGTACAGAATTTCTGTGCTGAAATGGGCGTTGAGGTTTCAATGTGTGAAGTATTCGCTAAAGGCGGCGAGGGCGGCACAGATTTGGCTGAAAAGGTATGCGAAACAATTGCCCTTACCGAAAATGACGGAAACGGATTCCGTCCGCTCTATTCAACAGAACTTCCTATCAAGGAGAAAATTGAAATCCTTGCAAAGGAAATTTACCGTGCTGACGGTGTAAACTTCACATCACAGGCTGAAAAGGCTATCAAGGAAATTGAAAGTATCGGTTTCCGCAATCTCCCTGTATGTGTTGCTAAAACTCAGTATTCTCTCTCTGATGACCCCACAATGCTGGGCAAGCCAAAGAATTTCAGAATTACTGTACGTGACGCAAAGCTTTCAGCAGGTGCAGGTTTCGTAGTTCTCTACACAGGCGATATTCTCACAATGCCCGGACTTCCCAAAAAGCCCTCGGCTCTGAATATCGACTGCGACAATAACGGCAATATTTCAGGGCTTTTCTGATATGACTATAAAAATTATTACTCACGCTCCGAGAGAAACAATCAAAGCCGCTGCCGAAATCGGCAGACTTCTCCAAAAAGGCGATATTATCGCATATAAAGGGGATTTAGGAGCAGGAAAAACCACTTTCACAAGAGGTCTTGCCCTCGGTCTTGGTCTTGGCGATGTTGTATGCTCACCGACTTTTTCCCTTGTGAATGAGTATATCGGTGAAAATATAAATCTCTACCACTTTGATATGTACCGTATTGAAAGTGAATTTGACCTTGAATCTTCGGGATTTTACGACTATGATTTCGACAATAATATTGCCGCTGTGGAATGGTCTGAAAATATTGAAAAATATCTTTCGGGAAAAATTATAAATATCACAATCAACACTCTCAGCGAGCTTGAACGTGAAATTATTTTAGAGGGAGATGAACGGTTTGCTTCTGCTTGGAATTGATACTTCGGGAAAGGTGGCTTCTGCCGCACTTTTCGATACCGACAGCGAGGTTATTATTGCCGAAACCTCTCTGTATACGCAGAAAACCCACTCCCAGATAATTATGCCGATGGTGAAAAGCCTTATTGAACAGGCTGGAAAAACCGTAAAGGACGTAAACCTTATTGCTGTGGCAAAAGGTCCGGGCAGTTATACCGGCTTGCGAATCGGCATTGCAGGTGTAAAGGCTATGGGCTTTGCTCTTGACTGCAAATGCTGCGGAGTTTCCACTCTTAAAGCACTTGCCTGCAATAATATAGCATATAAGGGAGTTATCTGCTCCGTGATGAAAGCAAGGGCGGATTTGGTTTATGCCGCAGTTTACAAAAGTGACTGCTACGCTCTTGAAACAATTATGGAGGAACAGCTTTTAAGCCGTGATGAGCTGGCGGAATTCCTTGCTCTCAACGGCACGGAGGTTATGCTCTGCGGTGACGGTGCAGCTGAATTCTTTATGGATTATCGCTCGCCTATGTTTGTAATCGCTCCGCCACAGGGACGGTTGCAGTCAGCCTGCGGCGTATGTCTTGGAGCAATGTCGGAGGAATTTGTTTCCCCCGAAGAACTGGACGCTTCATATCTCCAGAAAGTACAGGCTGAAAAATTACTGGATAAAAAGGAGAATTCAAAATGATTGCTATCGGATGCGACCACGCAGCGGTTGAATTAAAAAAAGAAATTATCAAGGCACTTTCAGAAAAGGGCTTTGAATTCAAGGATATGGGTACTGACGGTGAGCCTTGCGACTACCCGAATATGGCTGAGGCTGTATGCGGAGTTGTTACATCGGGGGAATGTGAAAAGGGCATACTTCTCTGCGGTACAGGCATTGGAATGTCAATTGCCGCAAACAAGATAAAGGGTATAAGAGCAGCACTTTGTGCTGACTCCTTTTCAACAAAATATACACGTCTGCACAACGATTCAAATGTAATGTGTATGGGTGCAAGAACAACAGGCGTAGGTCTTGCCTGTGAACTTGCTGAAATATTCCTTACAACAGGCTTTGAGGGCGGCAGACATCAACGCAGAGTTGACCTTATTACTGCGCTTGAAAACAAGTAATCACCTTTTTTCAAAAGCAATACCACAGGGAATACCTTTTTTCAGGTGTTCTGTCGGTGTTGATATATATGATTATTGGAGGTAAAAAACAATGGCAAAAAAACGCAAAAATGAAAACGAACTGGACAGAGCTTACCGTGATTTGCTCGAGTACAACGACAGACGTGAGAAGAACAGATCGGATCTGCTGCAATTCTTTGTAGGTCTGCTTATGCTTGCGGCAGGTGTATTTATGATATTCCAGAATCTGAATATCGAAAGCACTTGGGGCTACGGCGGTTACTTATTCAGCTTCGGCGGATTTAATCTTCCAAACGGAACTATTTTTGTACCGTTGTTTATCGGTATCATAATGCTTTTCCTTATGGACAGAAAGTTTTTCGGCTGGCTTTTCATTGCTGTGGGACTTGTTATAATCCTTGCAGCTGTACTTATGAGCGTCAGAATGCACTGGAGAACAACTAACGCATATATGTTTGTGCTTATGTTTGGTCTTACAGCAGCAGGCGGCGGACTTGTACTCAGACAGCTTTTCAAGAAGTAATAGAGATGCCCTATATACGGATTTTTCCGCAGATTAGTTAACATTAAAGGCAGGTACTTTCAAAGAGTATCTGTCTTTTTTTATGGGATGAATTTGTATATGCCCTTTAGGGCATATCTAAAAACCCCTTTTGAGAAAAAGCAGTTATGTACGTCATCTGCTTTTCCTTTAACCAAACGGATTTTTAGAGATGCCCTTTACAAATTGCGTAATATGTGTTATA
>JAFSBM010000165.1 GCA_017437285.1 Ruminococcus sp.
ATTATCCCACAGGGACGAGATACCGTCACCGATCCAGACGATGGCGACGCCGATACAATCAAACATCCGCATCACCTCCGGGCTTGGTGATCTCACCCTTCAAGCGATACAGCGTACTTCGTCTTGCACCGCTTGGATGATACCTTGGAAGTCTTTGCAGAAGTCCGTTCTGTTCCAGCTCATTGAATGCAAGGAACACAGTACTTCTTGCAATGTTCAGGTCTTTTGCGATCAGTCTGACCGACGGATAACACTCACCATTTCTGTCTGCACGGTTGCACAGATAGCAGTATACAGCGATTGCCTTATGCGTCAGTCCCAGATCGTAGATTCGTCTTGGTTGTAACATTTCTCTATCATCCTCCCGTCTTTACATTAAATTTTACCTTCTCCCCATGGGGATGTGGCTCGTGTTCGTTCACGATTTCTACCTCCGCTTCGGGCGGCGGAAGCACTTTTTTCTTCTGCGGATATTTCACAGCAATCTCTCTCATCAGCTCATCACGTTCAAGATACCGTACTGCTCTTGCCCCCTTGTCGGGGAGAAGATATGGCTTTCCGAATGTGATGCCCCACTTGAAGTACAGCTTGAGCTTTGAGATCATAGGATGCGTTCCTGTTTTCATGACAATAAACTGACCTTTCGGCATGGATTTCAATTCATCAACTGTCATCAGCGGTCTGCCTATCATCTGCAGGGATTTGCTTTGTTCTCGTCCGTGGGATACAGAACCGCTTAATACTGTCTGCTCTCCAAGTGCTTTAGAAAGCACTTCAGCTGACTGTGAATTCGGAGCAAATCCACCGAACACCGTCAGCTGTGTGTTGTCTGTGATGATTTCCATGCCCTGTTTGCCGTAGGTCTGTTCCAGCTGTGCAAAGGATTGAATAATTGCTACAATGGATATTTTTCTTGAACGTCCTGCGGAGAACATTGCTTCAAGTCCGTCAATCTTCGGAAAGGTTCCCAGCTCATCACAATAGAACATAACCCTCTTATCCAGTGTACCGCCTTTCTCATCGGCGATGGACAGGATTTCTCGGTAGAGCTGCTGAATCAGCAGACTGACCATGAAGTATTTTGACTGATCTTCCTCCGGCAAAATTACGAATACAGCACACTTTTCACTGCAAAACTTTTCCGCATCTATGGCTGTACCGAAGCACAGAATCTGTTCCATCTCGGAATCCAGAAAGCTGTTCAATCGTGACAATGCCGTACTCATAACAGAAAGCATTGCCTGGTCAGACGAGTTCAGAGCCGCACCTGCAAGCCATTTTGCTTTGTGTTCCGATGGGAGCATCTCCATCAGCTCTGCAAAGTACATCTGCGTTTTTTCCTTACTGTTCTTGGCAGGCTTCTTCGCAATCAAGTCCTGAATGAGCTTGAACACTGTGACGATATGCCTTTCGTTCTTGTCACCAAACTCTGCAACAAGCAGTATGGTGGAGGACAGCAAGCCCTCTGCTGCATCGTAGAAGAATGCGTTCTGACCGTAGTTTCCGTCGTTGCTGCCGATGTTGATGATTGTCTTTGCTGTGATCTTTGCGTATTTTTCAGCCTTTGCTTTTGCGGAAAGGTTTGTCCTGTCCTCAAGGTATTCGTCCATATACTTGTTTACCATGTGCAGAATGTTATTTTCATCCGATCTGGTCGGATTACGCAGGTCAAGCACAGAAACATGATAGCCATAATACTTGCTTGCGATTTCTCCGTAGTTTCGTGCCACATCTCCCTTGGTATCCGTCGATAAGAAGCTCATACCCGAAGCACAGGCAAATTCGATATTCGGATACAAGAAATAAGCTGTTTTACCGACACCGGCTGCACCGATCATCAATGTGTGAACATCTCCTGTATCAATGAGTGCTGTGGTATTCGTTGTTCCTCTGCAGGCCACCACAGTTCCTTCGAGGTTTGGCAGATTCTTTCCCTGCCTCCACTCTGAAGGGGCGAATGGCAGAGAGGAAAAAGAGCGACGGATTTCCTGTTTCGTTGCCCATCTCGCTGTTCCGTGCTGACCGTCACCAACCTGTTTTGCCTTAATTCCGTTAATGCTTTTATTATCCAGGACATTCACAAGAACCAAAAACAAGGCAAGGAACGCTATCATAATTCCGATTGTCACCATTTGTCTTTCATCCAAATTCTCACTTCCTCCCATATATTATTCTTCTTTCTGAAGATAATAGATCTTCTTCATGTTAATCCTTCAAGGTATCGCAGTATAAGACAGCCGCTATCCGAATTGAAGGTCAGTTTCGGGTTCGGGTTCGATTTCTTCCTCCTGCGCCTGTTCCTGATTCCTCAGTGCTTCATCCACAGATACTCGCAGTGCGCAATCTGCAAGGTCATACAGCTTATCTGCTGTGATTCTTGTCTGTTCCTCCGTCCTTGCATAGTTTTTCAAATCCTGCATCACATCTGCGTTTTTTGCGCTCAAATCCCTGTAAAGTACAGTGCTTCGACAGCGGTCACGGTAGGGGTGGTATAACATCCCCAGCCTCTGCTTGGAGAGTGAGAAAGCCCGATCGCAGTCTTGGTTGGAGGCCATTTTTTGCGAAAAGAAAACCGAGCCTGCAAGCGCATACTCGGCGAGATATCTGTATTGTCCGTTTTGGAATGCGGCATTGAGCTGTGACCGCAGCTTTTCGATTCTGCAAGGATAATACTGCAGGCTTTCTGCCTGTCTTTCATATTCCTCCAATCTTCTGTGTGGAACAGCAGGCAAAAACGGCACACCGTGCAGTTCCTTCAAGTCCTCGTTCCAGTCTTTGTTGTTTGGTGGATACCGTGACAACGTATCATATCCACGTTCTGACAGGATATCTGCGAGCCTGTCAGCTGCATCGATACCTCCTTCGTCATTATC
>JAFSBM010000018.1 GCA_017437285.1 Ruminococcus sp.
ACCACTTCCAAGGATACGGAAACAACTGCAACAACCACTTCCAAGGATACGGAAACAACTGCAACAACCACTTCCACGGATAAGGAAACAACAGCAACAACCACTTTCACGGATAAGGAAACAACTGCAACAACCACTTCCACGGATAAGGAAACAACTGCAACAACCACTTCCAAGGATACGGAAACAACTGCAACAACCACTTCCAAGGATACGGAAACAACTGCAACAACCACTTCCACGGATAAGGAAACAACAGCAACAACCACTTCCAAGGATACGGAAACAACTGCAACAACCACTTCCAAGGATACGGAAACAACAGCAACAACCACTTCCAAGGATGAGGAAACAACTACAACGACCGCATCTTCTGACGACACACCCTCCTCTTCTGAAACGACAACAGTTGTACGCTACGATTACACAGTAGAAACCAAGCCACTGAAGTTCTATTTCTCACATGATGAGGAGGAATTCAAGGCTGAAGATCTGATCGAAAGTGTGACACGCTATGCTGTTTATTCCGATGGCAGTGTTTCTAAAAACGCTGAAACACTCAGCACACTTGACGGTGTAAGCTTCAACGGCGTATCTCCATCCATGATTTACGCTGAAGGCGGATATCAATATCTGATAACAGTAGGAATTACGGATGAATTTGGTACGCAGAACATCGAACAAGCTTGCAGTGTCTATGTCGGTGTGAAGGGTGACGCAAATCTTGACGGCTCTGCGGATGCAATTGATGCAGCAATAATTCTGGTATACGCAGCAGCATCCGGTGCCGGAAAGGAAGCATATTTATACTCCGATACAGATGCGGAAGCGGAAACATTTGCATACTTCCTTGCCAACGTAAACAGCACGGCTTCTGCCGATTCACCGGTTGATGCAACGGATGCAGCAGCCATTCTGGTATATGCCGCAGAAGCCGGCTCCGGCAAGGATATCACATGGGATGAAGTGCTCGGTGCAGCATAATTCCAAGCTCATATCACAATACGGATAATTTCTTCCGTATACTGACATATCATGCACCACCAAAGCCTGTATCTCTTTGTTATGGAATACAGGCTTTGAGTGGAAATGAGCACACATAAGGTCGATTCACTGGTCCAATGTCAATAAAGTAGACAGAAAAAAGTTGAGAACTAAGTAACAAACTCCTCAGCCGCAATGGGCGGAAGCCCATTATTATGAGAATGCGGACGCAAAACGTTGTAAAATCCATGAATGTAACGAAACAAAGCGACCTGCAGCTCGGCTAATGAAGCGTAAGAACGGCGATTGGTTTCCTCATGCTTGAGATACCTGAAAAAGCATTCCATCACAGCATTATCGTAAGGATAGCCTTTCACAGAAAACGACTGGATCATACCATGCTGATTCAGATACTGCCGGAACCTCTTTGCCGTAAACTGACTGCCCCGATCCGTGTGAAACATCACGCCGGAAGATACAACACATTCTTTCGTGTGGGGTTTAGCCCCCTTGGGATAGAATATCTTAATGTCGTTTCCGTTATCAGCAGTTTCAATCTGTGCAATGATAGGTTCATTGCACTGAATGACGGTATTGACACAGCGAGGGACGGCAATGACATCATGCCCTTCAGGAGCCTGCACCTCCCACTGGATTATGGAAAATGCACTCATGGAACTGGTGCGTAACGATCTGGAGCAGTATGTAAAAGGATTGGAAGTAAGTGAAGAACAACTGCAATGGAACAGCACTTTTCAGGCATTTACCACTCGGTAGATGCCTTTATTTTTTGACCGACCTTATCACACAACACCGTGGAACGTCGTTGGATTATAAGCTGAAAGCCCGATTTTCGGGCTTTACATATTGAAAATTAAGGAAATATGTGGTATAATAATAAAAAGTCTTGGAGGGATTGTTATGAAACGAATACTATCTGCGGTTCTTCTTTCTCTGACGATGCTGTTCAGCTCAGTACCGAATGTTTACGCTGAAAATACGGAATACACGATAAGGGATGAAATTCATGGAGTGAATGATTCTGTATTCTACATTGCAAGACCAGATGAAGCTTCACTGACTGTCATCAATGCGTCACAGTTTGGATTGTCCGCTGATGCAGAGGATAATACACAGGCAATGCGGAATGCCTTTGATTATTGCAGGCAGCATCCCAACACAAAGCTTGTGATTGATAAGGGAATCTACCATTTCAGTCCGGAGGAAGATATTTACCTGAACAGACTGAAAAACACGCTGGTTGATGCCAATAACGCTGAATTTATTTTCAGCACACCCCATTACTTCAAAATATATGCCTGTGATAACGTCGAAATCAGAAATATGATCGTCGATTGGGACTGGGATACACTGAGGCTTGGTTCTCTTGTAAAAATCGAAAATGAAAACGACGCTGAAAATACGCTTGAAATTGAATTCACTGAACTCGATGAAGTCGATGCAGATATCCCTCTTTTAAGCTTTATGCAGTATGATCCTGTCGATCTTGTGGCTGGTGTTCACGGAAGCTTTAAAATATACAGTCCCTTTGTCGATACAGAATGTATCAAAAATGTCGAAAAAGTGGAAGGCAGACCAAACGTGCTGAAAGTCACCCACAGCGGTGCATTGGATTATTTCCGCAATGATGAGGTGTATCTGCTTCGTCATTATGTTTACGGCGGACAGGTTTTCAATACTGTGGAGGAATCAAGCAACATCACCTACAACAATATCAGCATCTACGGCGCCTGCGGTATGGGATATGTCTTTGCATACGGCTCAAATCACTATCAGATTATCAATTCGTATATCGGCTTACGTCCCGGTGCAGAAGACAAGTACAGAATTTCCACAACAGCCGACGGCATTCATATAACAAATACAGGAGGATATTTCCGCATTGATAACTGCGATCTGAGCTTCTGCGGTGATGATATTATCAATATCCACAGCAATATGTTCTACATCCAAAGCATTGATGAAAGCCGAAAAATCATGCAGGGAACAGTTCCGAACAAAATAGTAGAACCCGGACACACACTGAGCTTTATGGATACCGATTTCAACAGCATTGACTGTGAAGCAACGGTTGAATCCATTACAAGAAACGGTTATGAGGCAACAATAACATTGACCGCTCCATTGCCTGTAACTATTACTGCGGGATTGGTTGCATATAACGGAAACAGACATTCTGAGAATTATGTTCTGACGAATAACTATGTACATGAAACAAAAGGACGTGGATTTCTGCTCAACAGTGATAACGGACTCTGCGATGGGAATACGTTCTACCGCACTTGCAGTCAGACATTGCAGGTCCGCACAGACATTCCGAGCAATAAAGTCATTGAGGGAACGGGTGCAGACCATATTCAGATCAGCAATAACACCTTTATTGAGTGTAATTTCGGAGGCAGAGGCGATGTCATTACCATTGAAAGTCTGTTGAATGGTGAAAGAGTTAATAACACACCATTGGCGGAAATCAATATCAGCAACAATGAGTTTATATCGTGTTATCAGGAAGTCATCAATGCGGATAACGTCAACGGTCTGACAATTGAAAATAATATTATCAGGAATAGCGAAAACTACATCATCGGCGAGCATTGCAAAAATGTAAAAGTCGAATCAAATACATTTCTTCTGAAAGGCGATATCAACGCTGACGGCACATTTAATGTCGCTGATGTGGTATTGCTCCAGAAATGGCTGCTTGCGGTCCCAGATGCAAAGCTTGCAGATTGGAAATCCGCAGATTTGTGCAGCGATAACAGACTGGATGCATTTGATCTGTGTCTGATGAAGCGTGAGCTTTTGAAAAACAACTGAATACCATACAAAGAGCCTTCCATCACGAAGGCTCTTTTTCCTTATTGACAGACCATATCAGACAACACAGTGGAATGTCGTCGGCATCTGACCAAAAGCCCGATTTTCGGGCTTTACATATTGAAAATCAAGGAAATATGTGGTATAATAAAGAAAAATGGATGAGGAGGGATCCATATGAAATCCAAAATGATAGCAGCTCTCATTTCGGCGGCAATCACGATGACGGCAGTTACATTTCCTGCACCGATGAAAACCGATGCAGAATCTGATTCGCTCATTGTCAGGAAATTCGATCTCGGCGGACTTGGTGCAGCGGATGGCTATATCGCGGTATCCGCATCTGAGGCTTATGATTCTTCCAAAGGCTATGGCTTTGCCAATACCGATGCCGTTGAAAATGTCACAGCAAGCGGAACGGGTGCATTCGCCGATGCTGTGCGTTTCAAATCCGATGTACCGAATCATATCTTCCATGCCGATCTGCCAAGCGGCGTGTATAAGATTACTGTGACTACGGGCGATGTGCAGTCCACCATCATCAATGCGGAGGGCGTGTCACAGCTGTTCTTCCTCACCGGCAGCAATGCCACGGATACTTTCACGATCCCCGTCACGGACGGTCAGCTGAATATTTACGCAGGTTCCGGCGTGGGAACAGAATTTTCCCTCAGCACGATTGAAATTGAACAAACCTCCACAGGAACGACAACGAAACCGACCATCTGGGTCGGCGGTGATTCGACTGCGGCAAGCCGGTACAATGTGACGGAGGATGCAGTGCATGGGTGGGGACAATTTCTTCCCGATTATGTGGATATGAGTCAGTACGATGTGCGGAATATTTCCGCAAGCGGCATTACTTCCTCCGATCTGAACAAGGCACTGTTCGATACAATCGAGCATTACGGCAAAAGCGGAGATATTCTGTTGCTTGCAGTGGGCATCAATGATTATACAAAAGCGTATCAGACAAATCCCACTTCCCCTGATCCTGCCAGCTATATTGCGAATATGAAAGATATGGTGCAGCGTGCCAAGGCAAAGGGCATGACGGTCTATCTTATCAAGCAGCATGGGCAGATCAACGACACTGGAAAATATCCGCTTCCAAAGAGCAGATGGTTCAATGATGCAATTGATGAGATCGCAGAAACTGAACAGGCTGCTGTGATGGATCTGTTTACTCCATGGCTGGAGCTTTCTCTGGAAAACAAGTATTTTGAGATGGAAGAATAC
>JAFSBM010000166.1 GCA_017437285.1 Ruminococcus sp.
AATCAGCATGGACAGGTGTCCTGCGAGTCTATTGTGCATTTATTGCCGTAATTTATTATGAGATTCAATCAGCATGGACAGGTGTCCTGCGAGAAGCGTTTTGGAAAGAGTAAGCTTGTTTACTGGGGATTCAATCAGCATGGACAGGTGTCCTGCGAGAAGAATGACAAAGAGCCGTCAGAACGGGGAACAAGATTCAATCAGCATGGACAGGTGTCCTGCGAGCTCAACTGTTATATCACCATTATCCATACGTCTAAGATTCAATCAGCATGGACAGGTGTCCTGCGAGTACTATCTTTAAGCAGTTTCCACATTATCAGAAGGATTCAATCAGCATGGACAGGTGTCCTGCGAGGAGTTAAAACGGGCATGACACAGCAAGCTTTTGCGATTCAATCAGCATGGACAGGTGTCCTGCGAGCTGCATCGGTTGTCGTTAAGATTGCTAACCTCTTGATTCAATCAGCATGGACAGGTGTCCTGCGAGCCTTGTCGTGATAACCGCTGTCTTTGAGCAGTTTGATTCAATCAGCATGGACAGGTGTCCTGCGAGAGATGTATTCTGAAAGCCTAAATAATAAATAATAGATTCAATCAGCATGGACAGGTGTCCTGCGAGTGTATAAGCAACCATATCGGTCAGCTTATCAAATGATTCAATCAACTTAAACACATTAATTAAAACAAACAGCGGTCATTGTGAAAATATTGACTGCTGTTTTTTATTTTTAACTTAATTCACACAAAATGCTTGACTTAATAGATTTACTGTGATATAATTAAGTTAACGATAACGTGAATTTAAGGGATAAGTTAATTAAACCAATTGGAGGAATGTATATGAATAATTCAAAAAAACTGCTTTCCGCAGTTACAGCAATTACTGCCACAGCCTTGACTCTGAGCAGTTTTTCAGCCTATGCAAAGGTTGAACCAAACCCCGTTATAAGTCGGAATTGCCCTGTATATTCAGGAAAAGCAAGCCAGCCTACAGCGGCAAATGACGAGCATTACTTCTCGTTCTGCTTTCTCACAACTCCCGACTATATCGCCTATGACCTGTCAGCAGTTCCCACAGATGAGCGTAAACAGGTGCTTGCGGTGTGGTATAACACAAGTTCCTACGACTACATAGGCAGCTACAAAAGCCGAAATATGGAGCCTTCCGACTACACAATCGAGGTGAATTCCGCTGAGGGCGGTGCATATCCCGAAAATGGCTGGGAAGTGGTTGAAACTGTTGAGGGGAATACTTTAAGTTCCCGTCAGCATCTTGTGGATATGGCAGGCTATAACTGGATTAGGCTGAATATTGAGAAAGCTGACGATGAAAGCGGCAAGCAGGCAAGCATTAATTTTGACGTTCACAACGTAAGCGGCGGAGTGTCCGACAGCTGGCTGTTTTTAGGCGATTCCATAACCGCAGGCGGAATGAATAACTGCTACGGCACAGGCTTTGCAACTCATATCAACCAAATCGACAGCCGCTATTTCCCTGTGCAGGAAAATGGCGGAATCGGCGGTATTCGCAGCATTGACGGCAAGGAAAATATTGACCGCTGGCTGTCAGTTTCCCACGCAAAATATGTCAGCCTTGCCTACGGAACTAACGACTGCTGGGGAAATCCCAACGCAACCGAGGAATACTACAACAACACAAAGTATATGATTGACGCTATTCTTGCCGCAGGAAAAATCCCTGTTCTGCCGAAAATCCCTGCATCTACAAATAAAGATGTCAAGGATAACGTACCTCTTTATAATGCGGTAATTGACAAGCTTTATGAGGAATACGGCGATAAACTGGTGAAAGGTCCTGATTTCGGGGAATTTCTCCTTTCCTCCCCCGATTATTTAAGCGGTGACGGCGTTCACCCCTCTGATACGGGTTATGCGGCAATGCGTGAAGAATGGGCAAGACTTATGTATGAAACGGTTTATACAGCCGAATCCGTGGATACTCCCACAGAACCCACAACACCCCCGACTACAGCACCAACTGCACCGCCAACTACTGAGCCGCCCACGGAAAATGACGTGCTGTACGGCGATGCAAACTGTGACAAAGTTGTTTCAATTGCCGATGCAACAGCTATTCTCCAAAGTATCGGTAACCCCGACAAATACGCATTATCTGAGGAAGGTGCTGTCAACGCTGATATTGCTGATACAGGCAACGGAATAACAGTTGACGATGCTATCACTATTATGCAGATTGATGCAGGGCTTATATAACCTTTACTGAAAAATAAATATTATAACTATTTCGCACAGATTTTTTAAGTCTGTGCGGATTTTTTTGTTTAAACTTATGAATATTATTAAATTTTTATTAATATCGTATAAGACTCATTGAAACTCGTATATCTTTATGCTATAATCTTAACATATACATATGTATATATATTTTTTAAAACTTGGGGGTTTTTAATCATGAAGGGCAAAAAATTTATCATTAGCACACTATCAACACTCACATTCACTATTTCGGCAATAATATCGCCATTCCAGACGCTGAATATTAATTCTTCCGCAACATCAGATGCCTTCGATTTCACAAAAAAAGTACAGGAAATCGAAAAATTACACAACGAGGTCATTGAGGATTATGAAAATCAGGATTACAGTTTAGATTCCTCACCTGCAATATTCAAAGCGCTTTTTGTAAAGTGTACTGACGTAACAATGAAAGTTGACGGGAAATACAATTCATACATCATTGATTCAGATGTTGACAAGGTTCTTAATCACGGTATAAGTCGATTTGAAGAAACTGTAGAAGATATAACAAAGGGTGCTTTGGATATCATACCTACAGTCATAAACTTAAAGGATCCTATTAAAGTAGAGGGCGCTTTTGGTTATAATGACATTAAAGACAACCTGACAGAGGAAATTCCGGTTGAAGAATACCATTCTGTATTCTTTTTATCAGCAAGAGAAGGAGTATATAGTACAACAGGTTTGAACCTTACATATACTTATGGCGAATCATACATTCAGCCTGCTGATATCAAAAAGGAACTTGAAAGAATTGAAAATAACGCTTCTCTTGAAGAAGACCGTAAGGAATTCTGGACTTGCGGAAATATCACCCATGAATGGATTCATCAGATTGATATACCATCAAAACTTTTTATAAAAGACGACACTTTCCCTCTTTGCCATGACTATTTACTTGAAGATAAGAATGGCAACAAAGTGGATAAGGAATTAATAAAAACAGTTGAAAACGGAGTTACATATCTGACAAATCCTGCTAACGGTTATAAATGGAAATATGTGGAAGGAAAATATCCGGATCATCTTGGTGATTATTACGAAGCACTTCTTTCAGGTGAAATAATCGACACATTTGACGGAAACAAGAAAAAAGGAATGTTCCCATCCCTGTGGAAATTACTCTGTGCCGAAAAAAACCTCGGAACTTTTACAATTCAGAATACAACAACAAATAATTACTTAAATGCAGAAAATGAAGTTGACCGTTATGGTGCTTCAAAGCTTACTGCTGTATCAAAGTTTGATAAAACATCAACTAACACACAATGGCAAATTGTATACGATTTCACAGCAAGAAAAACAGGCGGTTTCCGTATATATTCCCAAAAAGACAAGGGCGAACTGATTCGTGCCGAACAAGGTGCGGCAGTCGATACAGCTGCACTTTATAGATTAGGATGGGGCGCAGACGAAACAGACGTAAAGTGTTTCTCATTTAAATTCATCCCCGATAATAATGGTAATTATCAGATTCAGACTACAATGGATGTATTTAAAGATTATGTTCTTTCAGAAAACACAAAAAATGGCATTGATTGTTGTAAAGCAGGCACAAATGATGTGTGGAGAATAAAAAACATTAATTCAAACAGTAATGAAGAAAATGTTACTACAACTACAAAGAAAACAACAACACCTACAACCACAAAGAAGACTACAACAACTACAACTACAAAGAAAACTACAACAACTACAACCACAAAGAAGACTACAACAACTACAACCACAAAGAAGACTA
>JAFSBM010000167.1 GCA_017437285.1 Ruminococcus sp.
CCGATAGATGATATAGAAAAATTGAGCGGTATTAAAATAGAGCGAAACCGCAGGAACGGCAGAAAGCAGGAATTACATTTAAAGCTTGCGAGAGCGGTTAGAGATACTTTACATGAGGACTGGAGAGAGGGAAACGGCAGAAAACCAAAAGCCGAAGCTGTCCGAGAGTGGCAGGAGAGCCACCCGAACGGAACAAAAGCAGAGTGTCACAGGGAAACAGGGCTTGACCCTAAAACTATAAGAAAGTGGTGGAGCGTATGAAAAAGGATGATTATATCAGTATATCAGAGTTTGCAGAGCGGGCAGGAGTGAGCAAGGCATATATTTATAAAGCCATAAAAGATAGGCTTCAACCATATTTAAAAGAGGTTGACAGCCAAAAACGGCTTAATATCAAGGGTTTAGAGCTTTTCGATTCAACCAAAGTGTCAACCATTTCAACCAATGATTCAACCGATAAAGACACCCTAAAAGAGCTTATAGAGATACTTCAAGAACAGCAGGAAACCTTAAAAGCCGAACTGGATATAAAAAACGAGCAAATAAGGGCATTAAACACGCAGAACACCCAACAATTACAGCTGATAGACCAACAGCAGAAGCTCCAAGCCATAGCAGAAACCAAGAGAATAGAAGCCCCTGCAGAGCTTTCAAAACAGCCCGAAAACCTGCTAAACCGTGAGAAATTCAGCACAGAAGCGGAGTATAGCCAGTATTTATTAAAGCTGATACCCCGAATAGGCTTATTTTCTAATCGTCAAGACCGCCAAGAGCTTGATAAAGTGCTTGAAATGATGAGCGAATACGAAAGAAGCCTAATATACCGCCACAAGCCCACAAGGGAAGCCATAGAGCATATAAAAGGCATTAACTTTGATGAACTGGAAAAAGACCTTGCAGAAGCTGAAAGGGAATCTGAAGAGTTTAGAAGAATCACCCAAGAAGCCGTAAAAAAAGCATGGAATCAGATGCAGGAAGAACGAGCCGAAAGGCTCGATAATATGAGTTGACAGGGTACCCATAAGAGTTTAAAATAAGTTGTGTCGGAGAGTAATTGCAAGCTTCCTAAAATGGTACCCATTTTAGAGCTTGCAAAGGGCTTCGCCCCTTGACCCTACAAGGGGGCTACACCCCCTTTGAACCCCTGTGGACTCTCCGAGCAGAACGAAAGCTAACGCTTCCGATCTGCTGCGGAGAGTTTGAGAGCCGACACCCGAAAAGACACCGCAAGCATGGAAAACAGAAAAGCATCATCACAAGTAAAAATCCGACTGACCGAGGAAGAGCTTACACAGTTAAAAGAGAAAGTAAAAGAGAGCGGACTATCACAGCAGGAGTATATAAAGAAGTGTGCATTGAATCGAAAGATACAGAACACGGACGGAATCAAGCAACTACTCCCAGAGCTTAAACGGATAGGAAACAATCTAAACCAAGTAGCCCGACACATGAACGAGGGCAACTATCCAATGATGCAGGAAGTGAAAGACAACCAAAAGGAGCTTATGGAGCTATGGCAACAATTAAGGCAGTATCTTCAAAGCACCGATAAACACCGCTATTGAATATGTGACCCAAGAGGAAAAGACAGAGCAGAAACTTCAAAGCGGTATCGGATGCAATCCCGAAACCGCATATGATGAAATGCAGGCCACCAAGGAAGCATGGGGAAAAACGGACGGACGGCAATATTTACATTTTGTGCAGAGCTTCGCCCCAGGGGAAACGAACCCCGAACAAGCCCAGGCTATCGGAAAAGAACTTGCAGAGAATAACAAAGCATGGCAAGGACACGAGATTTTAGTTGTTACACATCAAGACAGGGAACACATACACAACCACTTTATTATAAATTCCGTCAGCTATGAGGACGGGCACAAAATACAATCCAGTAAGAAAGACCTTGAAAACCTAAAAAAGCAATCTGATAAATTATGTGAGCGTGAGGGCTTATCTGTCATAGACAGGAGCAAACCGAGAACGGCAGAGGAAACCACCGCATACAATAAGGACACCTATAAAATCTTAAAAGATGCAGAAAAGGGAAAGACTCAAAGCTATGTGCAGGATACGGCCATAGCCATTATCGAGGAAAAGCAGGAAGCCACGAGCCGAGAAGATTTTATAGAGCGTATGGATAAAAGGGGCTATGGCGTAGACTGGCAGGACAGCCATAAAAATATAACCTTTACGGATAAAGAAAGAGAAGCCCACGGAGAGAAGAAGTGCAAAGTAAGAAACAGCACCCTTGAAAAATACTATAATATTGATTTTTCCAAAGAGGGATTAAGCCATGAGTTTGAAGAAAATAGAGCAAGAGCTTCACGACCTGCGGAAGCAGAACGAGGACTTGCAGAACGAATTGAAGAAGCAAAAAGAAATATGCAACCAACGAACGATAGAATTACTGGAAGCGAGAAAGAGCTTGCAGAGATTAGACAGGATAGAGAGAGAGCTTCACAGCTTGCCACCGGTTCAAGTCGGAGCGGATCCAGCCGAGCTGGAATCACTCAGAACAATGAACCTGAAACAGAAAGCCGAGATAGCAGACCTGAAAGAACAGCTGACCATATCGCAGAGCAACCGCAGAATCGAAGCGGAATTGATGCAGAGCTTGAAAGAATTAGAACAGAGCTTCAAGCAGAAGCTGAAAGAGCAGAGCGAAAAGCTGAATCTGTTAGAGCTGAACAACGAGAAAATATCACGGAACAATCAGATATTAAAGCAGGAGCTTCAAGAGTTGGAGCAGACCAACAAGACATTAAAGGCGAACAATCAAGCGTTAATAGAGAATTGCGAGGAGCTACAGAGAGCCAACGAAGTCTTGACCGAGAACACAGAAACCTTGAAAGCAAACACAGCCGAATTGATGCAGACCATAGAGGACTTAAAGGAGAACAACAACGCATTGTTGGACAACAACGAGGAATTAGCGAACGAGTTAGAGAGCTTGCAGACCGACTAAAGGAAGCTATACAGCAAGTTTTCAGACGAGGAAAGGGGCGATAATATGACAGATGCAGAGCTTCAAAAGATAAATGCTTATGCCGAAAGCCTGTTAGATATGCCAAGCTTTGAAGAATCAGCAGACCCCGAAACCCTGTTAAAATCTGAAATGGCATTAGTAAATGAGTTTACGAACGCTTGCAGAAATAAGGACTATTCAATTTTTACGGAGCCAGTAAGCGAAGCTATAAAGAAAGCCCGAAAGGATATATGGAGCTATACAGGACAGTTTCAAAAGCTGATAGATAAAGCCCAAGCCGAGATAGATAAACTGGATATGCAGGAAGCCCAAATAAAGAACCATAACCAAAGTGTAACATCAAACACTTACGATCTGGTACAAGAGAGGGCTAAACTCGGATTTTTTGACGGAGCAAGGAAAAAAGAAATAGATGCAGAGCTTGCCAAGTGGCAGAGAAAAGAGATACCGCCCGAACTGGAACAGGAACGGCAGAAGCTAAAGGAAGTCATAAAGCAATATCAAGAGTTTATATATCCATGGCAGGATAAGGTTAAAGGGATAACATTCTATGAGGGAGAAGCTGAAGCCCACACAGAAGCCCAAAGGAAAGAGCAGAAACGCAGCAGGACACAGACCCAAGCACCCAAGAAATCAGTAAGGGAAGCTCTAAAGGAAAAGCAGGAGCTTATAAAAGCATCACAGGAGCCACGAGAAGCCCCGAAAGAAGCACCGAAGATAAAAGACCTAAAGGAAGTACACAAACCGAATTTAAAGCCGTTAAAACGGCTCTAAAGAACTATATAAACAGGGGCAGGCTCCCAAGCTACCAACTTAAACAGCCTACCCCACGCACAGCCGAAGCTGTAAAGCTATTATAACATAGCTCTACGGCTCCGAGAAAGGAGCTATTATGTATTTACCCGACAGTTGCGAGCTTGTTTTAAAAGGGCTTGCAGAAACCTTTTTAACTATCACTTGCGAAGCCACCCCGAAAAAGGAAAGCTTCAGATAGGACAGGAAGCTTTTTATCTATGGAGTAAAGAGCTTGAGGACGTATTAAGCCAAGCCACCCAAGAGCCACCCGAAACCCCTTAACTTTTTCTTTTTAATCGTTTATACTTTCCCTATCGGCTCCCGAAAGGGTGAGGACGGGAACGTTAACTCGTAAGGGTGCGTGAGGACGTGCGAAGTAATAGTAACACAAGTTCCAAGAATCCTATGATATATATCTATCCCCTATCAGCTGATAGCCAAGAATCCATAAGCCGATAAATAGCCTTGTATTTACAGGGCTATTTTTTTGTGTTAAAATAGGGAAAAAATATATTGATAAAATAACGTGCCCTATGAAAGGGGGACCCGAATTGTTAGAGGATGTATTAAGGGAATATGGAGCCGTGGAAGTAGGTGCCATGGATGTATATAGGGATATGTTTTCCCTGGGCGATAATCTCATACAGAAGAACGGAGAGGAAGCAGGAGCCTTTAAGGCTAACCCGATAGGCTACTACAGAAAAGGACAAGGCAAGGGGCATTATAGGATATTCTTTGATGATACCTTTGAGGAAACATTAAAGGAGATGCAGGAAGCGGACTTTGCAATCATGAACGGTATAGCATATTTCGGGAGAAAGAACGTGCAGGAACACGCTTCAAAGATGTATGCCATGATATTTGACCTTGACGGAGTAACAGACGAAACCTTAAACGCTTATTTAAGCGGAGCCTTTGCTAAAGATTATGATATATATCCTCTGCCGAATTATATTATCCTGTCGGGGCATGGGTTACACCTTTACTATATCTTTGAGGAACCTATACCACTGTACCCTAATATAAAAATACAGCTTAAAGCTCTTAAATATGCTTTGACTGATAAGATGTGGAACCCATACACAAGCACGATAGAAAAGAAACAGTTTCAAGGCATAAATCAAGGGTTTAGACCTATCGGAGGAAAAACCAAGATAGAGGGAAAGAGGGTTAAAGCGTTTCGGATCCACTCGCACCCATACAACCTAACCCAGTTAGGAAAGTATATCCCAGAAGAAAGCCGAGTAGATGAAAGCAAGCTCTTCAAAGAAAGTAAAATGACCCTTGCAGAAGCTAAAAAAGCCTATCCTCAATGGTACCATGACAGAGTAGAGAACAAGCAGGAGCGGAGCTACTGGAAGATAAAACCCGACCTTTACGAGTGGTGGAAACGGCAGATAGAACAAAAAGCATCATACGGACACCGATATTTTAATATTATGTGCCTTGCCATATATGGGGCAAAGTGTGATATACCCTTTGAAACCGTGGAAGCTGATGCAGAGCATTTAATACCGTTTATGAATCTGATAGCTCCATCCCATGAATTTACAAGGGATGATGTAAAAAGTGCTTTGGAGTGCTATGACCGGAAATATTGTACTTTCCCGATAGATGATATAGAAAAATTGAGCGGTATTAAAATAGAGCGAAACCGCAGGAACGGCAGAAAGCAGGAATTACATTTAAAGCTTGCGAGAGCGGTTAGAGATACTTTACATGAGGACTGGAGAGAGGGAAACGGCAGA
>JAFSBM010000168.1 GCA_017437285.1 Ruminococcus sp.
ACCAGCAGTAGTTTTACCAAATTTAGACCAAAGCGTTTTTCCAACTGTATTTTTTAATGTTGAGCCTGCTCCTGTAAAAGCAATATCAACTGCGTCAAAAGCAGCTTCAATACCTGAAGAAACTATAGCCTCATCTATCGCTGCCTTTATAGCTGTTTCAGTATCCATTCCGCTAAGAATATTCTGTCTGATTGCAGAACCACGGGCTAATTTATGAGAATACTCCATTCCTTTCAGTTTGCCGCCAGCATTAAAAACTCTTAAAGCTGCATTAGGTGCGCCTAATGAAGCAAGTATACCTCCGACTAAGCCACCAGCAACATAACCGGGCAATGCTTCAATTGTCTGTCCTTTGAGCTGTGGCAAATATCCAGCAAACTCATTTGTAAGCCAATTTCCTTTGCCTATAACATCTTCATTGTTTTTGTTATACTGTTCGGCAATCTTTTCAAGCTCTAAAGCATACTGCAGGTTTTCTTCTGTAGGGTTAAGACCCCACTCATCCCACGCAAAGCTTGCCGCAATGTTAATATCGCCTGCCGCATAGTTAGCTTTTGAATGACCTATAGAATTGTCCTCGTTATCATCTTTCAGATAATCAGAATAGTCATAGATTCTAAGTTCCTCATCAAGCTTTTCATACTCAGCCTCAAGTTCAGGTATTCCTCTCTTTTCCGCCCAATCGTTTATCAACCATTTATTTTCTGCAGTATTGTCCTGATAGTTGTAATATTCAGCATTATACTGCTTAAGCTTTTTATCAAGTTCGGCACGCCTGTTTCTCATCACCTCTACTTCTTCATCACTTTTGTATTTAAATTCAGGAGTAGAAGTAATCAAAGAATCAATGGTATTTTTTGAGGTAGAGGCGGCGTTTTTCGCCACCTCCGTTTTTGTATATCCGTCTCTCTCTTTGTTATAAGAATAGCCGCCGTACTGCTTATCAGTGATTTCTTTTGCCATTTTTCTATCATCATCGCTGATAAGACTATTCAGCCTGTCAATGCCTCTTGCATTTTTTGTTGTTGTGTTGTTGTTCTGTTTAGTTGTAGTGTTGTTCTCTTTATTAGTAGACGAAGTGTTGTTGCTTGTTTCCTTTTCTTTTTTAAAATTGTTTGTTTCTTTGCTGTAGCTATAAGTGCCATACTGCTTATCTGCACTTTCCTTAGCTTTTTTTCTGTCATCATCGCTAATCAGTTTGTTTAATCTGTCAATGCCTGATGCCATTATCACACCTCCATCTTACTTATCTTCTTTAACCAAGCCGTAAGTCTGCTGTAATTTTGCTGCCTGTGCAGAGTTAATCTGTTTACCTATACAACTTGCAAGATATTCAGCCATTTCGTCTTTCGATGAACCTCTATTACTCATACGGCGGAGCGTTCCTGATACACTATAATAACTATCGGTGAAGAGGTCTGAACCGCCCCATGTTTCATATTCTTTAGGGGTATATGTTGAGTCTCCAGTTATGGAATAGTCATAGCCACCGCCTCCAGTAGGTACGGCTGAAGGCTTAGGTGCAGGAGTAGGTGTAGGGTCTCCTGTCACGGGTGTATAGCCATTACCATCGCCGCCTCCGCCACCAGTTCCTTTGTTTCCTTCCGCTACCACTTTAGCAATAAAAGCCTGTGCTTCTGTTGTACTGATGCCAGCTTTAGCAAGAAGGTCAGCAGAAGGCATAATACCCATGCTGAGGAAATCCATCGCCTGATTATAAGCTTTGTCATAAGCGTCATTGCTATCAGCAACAGCGTCACGGTTAGCCTCATAATCAAACTTCTGCTGCCACTGGTCTCTTGCGATGTCATCCTGATACATACCGTAAGCAAAGTCTCTGTCATTACCCCAATAAGCCATATCATCTGTGTACTTGCCATACGCAAAGTCTCTGTCATTGCGCCAGTTATCTAATGTATCAAGGTATCTCTTGTACTCTGTTTCATCCATCTGCTGAACAAGTCCTAACTTATCTACCTTCATTTCAAAGTTATCAAGCCACTTGTCATAAGCAAGGTTATAAAGCTCAGGTATAATATCTCCAAGCTGGGCGTTGTAGTAATTCTGCGCCTGATTAGCTGCACCAATAGCGTAACTGTTCATACCACCTGCTCCTGCTGCTGCGGAAGCGAGAGTATCATTCATCGCTCTCTGCCCTTCTCTTAAATACTGGCTCTTCATCTGCTGGTATAAAGGGTCAGAGTTCACATCATAAGAGAAATCCTCACGGGTCAGGATGTCATTAAGTAACTGTTTAACAGTATCATCGTAGTTGCTTGTGAATGTAGGCTGAGGCTCGCTGTAGTTGTATGTAGGCTTTGCTACATTCCAGTAAAAATCACCGCTATCAGGCGTATTAGTAAGTCCATATCCAAGCTCAAAATACCCTGAACCATCAACGCCGCCTGAATATCCGTACTGCTGTCGAATAGCCTCTGCTGCTTTGTGTGCGGCATCCATGCCTGCTTTGTCCCCGTTTGCCTGTGCTATCGCATACTGATTTTTATAGTAATTGATGTCATTTAAAGCGTTAGTGTTTTTTATTCCACTATCATTGTATGTTCCTAAGGGAGTGTAGCCCTGCATGGTTGTTACACCGTTGTTATTGCTGTAATAGTTATTACCAGCCTTATAAGCCGCCGCCTCGTCATTTGATATATAGTCATAAATACCTGCGCCAAGGTCTGTAGTTGGTATTTTACCTCCACCATACAAAGTAATGTTTTCGTTTAAGAATCTGTTAGCCTCATTTGCATTTACATAAGAAGGAGCTGTTATCGCCCAGCTAAGGTCATCTGTTATACCGTTCTGATTAGCGTATTCAACCCAGTTATCGCCTGCAAAGGTATAAGTGTTACCGCCTTTTGTCTGTGCTGTTGTTGCTTTTACACCGTTTTTCGGGCTTTCGTATGTTGTTGCTATAGGTTTATAGCCTGTACTGCCATCCACACGGTTATTGCTACCGCTGTACCTTTCTACGCCGTTGCTATCAACGTATGTGTCATCGTCATCATCCTGTGGATTTGCTTTTTTGTTCCCATAACCTGAGTAAGCAAAAAGCTGTAAATCCACTTCAAGTAACTTAATTTTGTCTGTGTTCATGCCTTATATCACCTCTCAATCCCATGTGCCACTATCTATAGATAAATTAGTATTTTTGGTTATCACCAGTTCACCGCTACTGTTAAGGTATAACACCTGAGTACCGCCTTTACCTTTAACCTCAAACTTAAACTGTCCTGAGCTGCTGTCATTGCCTGCTTTGAACACTTCTCCGTTCTTGCCGGAAAGAGAAATAGCATCACTTGATATAGTTACTGAACCTGTGGAGCTTGAGATGTTGGTCTTGTCCGTCTCAATCTCTGTAATGTTGCTACTATCAAGGTTCATAAGTGTAAACTCAAGCTGTTCCTGAATGTATTTGATATGCCTTTCCATAGTCCTGATAGCTTCAGCAGGCTTTGTAGGGTCAATGTTTCTAAGCTGCTGTGTAAAAATCGGCATACATTACACCTCGCTTCCAACGTAGAAGTCACGCACAAAGCTCTTGATTTTACAGTATCCTTTGCCTGTCAGCCTTACTTTAAAGCTGTCACAGCGATTAGGATGTATCGGCACAGTGATAGTCTTAGCAGCCTTGTTATGCGTTGTATAAACCTCTTTCCATCTCGCATTGTCTGCCTTAACTTCAACCTTAAGCCAAGAACCTTCATCAAGCTCAAGCCTCATGCTCATTCTTGAGTAGCCCTTCCTCTCGTTCACCGTCTCATTAAACGGGCAGAAGGTAGCCATCCAGTTTATCTCTTCATCGTTTGTATCATTTTCTACAGACATCTTGTAGAGCTTTCCGTCATCGGCAACAAAGTATAATCGCCCTTCAACATCGGCAAACTGCAGCGCTTTTGTGTTATCTTCCTTAAGCCATAAGTTACGCATAACATCATAAACAAAGATGCCTCTTTCATCGCCGCTTGTCATAGAGATGTAGTATTTATCTCCGTCACTTCCAGCACATCCGTCTGCAAAGCGCTTAGTACCAAAGTTTGTACTTATAAGCTCAGGAATACCACCAGTGAAGGCGTATACGCCGTTCCTGCCGAGGTAGTAAAGAGTCTCGTTTATGATGCACATACTCCTCTCACAGCCTTCCTGAACGCCAAATACGCTGCTGTTCATAAGCTGATAGTTAGAGGGCTTGGTGCCGTAGAGCTTGTGCAGTACATCCTCTTTAAAGAAGCAGATATATGACGAATAAGGTATACACCCTGTCCAAGCGCCATCGCTGCCAACCTGAATAAAGTAACTGTCACCTGCGCTGTTATCCACCGTCTGAAAGTTAAGAGGGTCGCTGTACTTACTGCCGTAAATCGTATCACCTGCACAGCCCCAAAGACGGTAGTTGCTCTCGCAAACAAACTCAAGGTCAGGTATGGGTCTTTTTATAGTGATAACGCCTGTCTCTTTGCCATCCGTAAAGCTGTTTTCATAAAACTTAAGCACTTTGCCATCAACCTCACGAACAATAATCGTCTGATTGTTCTCAGGATTTACTGTGCATCCGCTTATCTCAAGACCGTCTCCAGCTCTGAAGTTAAAGTCAGCTCCCGTAGTAGTGATTGTGGCGTATTTCTGCCCGTCTCCTGAGCTTGTTGATGCAAAGGTAATCTGTCCTGCACCTGAGGTATAAACCTCTTCCATATCGCCAAATACCTTGCTATCCACGTTGTAATACTTCTTGTCAGGGAAGATAACAACATAGTTGCCGACAGCAGCCATCTGTTTACGCCCTTCTGTTACCGTTCCTACGTTCTCGCCGTTATGCAGTACCCTTGTACCGTCTATAACGAAAAGCCCTGCCTTTGAGAAGAGAGTTGTAGGACTGATATATTCAGACTCTCTCGCCCTCTTTTTCCTCTGTGTCATATAGGGAAAGTCATCGGTAGAAAGGTTAAGGCAGTCCTCAAGCTCTCCGCCTCTTGTCTGTGCGCTATAGTTAAGACCGAGGAAATTGATTATGCTCTGTCTTGATTTATTGTTTTCAATTAACTGTGGTAATCTCAAAATCTATCACCCCATTATGTTCCTGAAATTATAGAATGTCGGAGGTACGTTCTCTCTCATGTACTGCTTCGCATAAGCATCCATAGCCTCATTAAACATAATGATTGAGTTGTTATATGTGTCATACTCCTTGTTGGTGAAATCTATCATCGCCTGAAGGTAGTAGTCATATATAGCATCGTTAGGGAACGGCACAAGCAGCTCCTTATCTCCATCCTGAGGATATGTGTAGTGTACGGGAGGCTCACAGTGCATTATCTCCTTGCTTATACGCCCATCCAAACGATAAAGCCAGTCAGCCTTTGTCTGTTCCTCGTAGGTATTAGGCTTTATCTTGTCATTCCTTTCAATTACTTCGTTTATCGTAGGCATTTATATCACCTCGCTTATCTGTTCATGATTACAAGCACCCTCACCATATCCTCTGATAAGTCAATGTTGTTGGCATCCGCAATCTTCTTCTCATTTACAAGCTTCTGAATAGTAGGTTTAGCCCATGCAGGAAGCTCATCTACTGTTTTGTATCGTTTCATAGCATCTTCCTCCACATATTCAATGTCACAAATCTCAAACCAGTGTGTAAAGTTAGTCTTTGCCAGCTTGTTACGTCTAACGCCGTGTGCGCTGCCATCGGCAGCAATGTACTCGCCGTTACCTGTATATATGCCGATGTGTCCCTGTCTCCATACAGCCACTCCTAAAGGAGCAGAGTCTATAGTAGAGATAGGATGCACTTTCTTAGCCATCTGTTTATACTGGCTTGAGCCTCTTAATTTACCTGTAGCCCAGCTAATAAGTCCTGAACAGTCAACGCATACCCAATTAACCTTCTTCTTATCGCTGTCCCATACCAAGCTGCCGTATGTTTTCTTAAGGCTATTGTACTTCGCAAGGGTCATCACTTCGCCCTTCATTCCGTAAACATAAGGCACTCCAAGCTTACTTTCAGCAAATTTAATCAGTTCAATGTTGTTCATCGCTCTTCACTTCCCTGCTATCTGTTTGAACGCCTGTACCACCTTGTCATAACCTACCATCGCACATATCCAGCTCATAACAACAAAGACAACATACACCGCTATCGAAAGCTGATTTAACTCCGTACCTGAATATAAAATATGTCCATAACAGGTAAAACCACCTACAACAACAGATACAACACCTGCAAGCATATTGCTTGAGTATGCCATCTTAAGACCATCGAGGCAGGTTTTAACCGCCTGTGTAACAAGTCCTGTAGCTACACTCACTGCAAATAACATTGTCATAAAAACTTCAATAGTCATCATTCTGTTTTCCCTCCTTGTCTATCTTCTTTTTCTTAATGTCCTTCAGCATCCACAGCTCGCCTGTAGTAAAGGCGAACCATGCTGCTATAAGTGCTGTTGGCTCAAAGCTTGTATCACGCATGAGCATCATAATCTCTCTCGTAAACCAAACATTAAGCCCTATTACAAGCAGCACTATTATCGAGGCAAATCTAAAGTTTATCTTCACATTATCAACTTCCTTTGTGATACTCCTCTAAATCATCAAGCCTGTGATTTATAACCTTAATCTGTTCTTCCACCACAGGCATACGCTGTGCAAAGTGATTGTGTTCTCTTACTTCTCTTGTAAGCTCATCCAGCTTCGCCTCAGTTACCGCCTGTGATTTACTGTTTGCAACAATTACACCAGCAAGCGTTAGTCCGCCTGTAATCAGAGCAACAATAATGCTTGTCTCCATATCCTCACCGCCTTATTCCGCCAAGCGCCAGCCCTGAGGATAGCTTTCAGGAGACCAAGTGTTACCATCAATAACAGACTCATAGATAACGCAGTTATAACTTACCTTGTCTCCTTTGTTGTAGGCATCACTTGCCCCTAAAGGCTGTACCCATTCAGGATAGCCCTCTGCCGTAACGCCGATTGCTTTATATAAAGAAGGTGTGCTATCAGGCGCCCATTCTGCCGCTGATGTATGCTCCTGTAATACCTGATAAAGCTGCACATCGTCTACGCCGTTCAGACCATAGCCAAATACATCTTTGGGCTTATACAGCTTGCCTACCTCATACTCTGGGTACACGCTTGCTATCTCCATGATTTTATCCGCCTGTGTATCTGCATCAAGAGTTTCAAGGAAATACTGAATTGCTTTTCTTAATTCAAGTGCTTCTTTTGTATCGAACATAGCTTATACCTCCTTACCAGTGAGAAGTGCGTTCATTGCAGCCTGCATAATTGCCATCTGATTCTCAGCGTAAGTACGCTGAGCCATGCTTACAAATACACGCTCTTCTGTGACTGCGTCTGTCTCTGTAGTTGCTTTCTGCACTTCAACCTGTTTTTTCACAAGCTCTGCTCTTAATGTATATCCATTATAGATAGCTTCTTCTTCATCGTTGATAATGCTGATAGTTTCACAGTTTTCAGCAGTAAAAATACTATCCATTTCATCAAGGCTTACACCAGCAAATACAAAAGTGAGCGTATCTCTACTTGCACCCTGTATGTATCTGCTCTCGCCAGTTACCATAATGGGGTTTAATTCTGTTCCGTTTGTTAAAGTTACTTTCATTTTGCTTTACCTCCTTCAAATATAATAGGTTCACCGTCAATTTTAAGATTGCTTATTTGAACACTACCACTACCATAAAGGTCATTTGCAGTCCATATTGTAAACTGAATACGCATAGCATCATCAATTATTCTGCCACTATACGAACCATTAGTTTTTAAGTATGTTTTTGTTGACTCAACATACCCACTGGATATACTTTCCATATAGTAGATTGTGCGATTATATATGTTGTATCCGACGGGTGTGTAGTCAAAGGATATGTCTTTTCCACCCAAATCTCCAGATATTAAGATTTGGATTACACCACCATTTGATGGTGCATTAGAGCCACCATCGTTAGTAACAGTGATACCTATAACATCACCTTCGATGTCAAACGTGTAATTGCTGTATAACGCTTCATTATCTATATTAGTGGTAATCTTATAGTCCCCACCAAACACCAGCCTTGCTACATTATCAACACCCCTATATTCTTTGGATATTTTTCTTGCAACATTGTCTATACCTCGATATTGCTTGGTGACTTTTCTTGCAACATTGTCTACACCTCTATATATTGCCATTTCGCCACCGCCTTATTTGTACATCTGATAAATACTGCCATTTTTTAAAGATGATGTTCCAGCAGTTAAATCAGCAGTTCCACAAGTTACGTTGTGTTCACCGAATATATTATAATAGTCGGCTGTTCCGTCTATCATTTTCTGCAACCTAACCGCCCTTGTCCAATCTTCTGCGGTTTCGGGCAGGAGATAAAGTGCTGTTCGGGTGTTAGAATTAAGTGCATTTCTAAAATACACGTTTCCGTCACCACTTACATACACGTTCAAATAACGCCCACTTGTTGTGTGAGTCATTATTAACTCAGGTGTAGTTTTTTTTATCTGCAAGTTCCCTGTCAACGTTCCACCTTTTAAAAGAAGATACTCATTAAATCTTCCTTCAAGGTAAGCATTTGTATCAGCGTTCTGTATGAACGCCATGTGTTCATCTGTGTCAAGGATAACCTTTACAATAGCATTAGCCGTAAATAAGTTATTGATATTACCTACGTTGTTTCTATTAGCATCCGCTAATATAAAATCCTGTGATGTTGTAACACCTTCGCTGTTTGGATAATAAACTCTTAAACCTGTTATCTTTGAGCAATCAGCAGGTGCTTTAAACGTAACAGGCATACCGTCATAAATCGGTATCGGTAAATCTACTCTAATATTTGCCATAATTCATCACCCCTTTATTCTACACTTGCAGGTACAGCACCAATTAAGGGGAGGATAGTCTGTATCAAGAGGTCTTTATTATGTTCGCCATAAATCTTATACTCTGTTGCAGAGCCATCATCCGCCATATCTGTAAGCACTAAAGCATCAGCCACATTGCTTTTGCCGTATTTGGCGTTAAACAATGTAAGCATCCTGCTGCCATAACCGCTTGCAAATACATCATCCATAACAGCAAGGAATAACTGCTTATAATCAACAGCGATAATTCCTGTGCCATTTTCAAACTTCAGCATCCCGTTCATAGCCTTGCTGCCATCACGGGGAAGATAGTCATCAGGGTCAAAGTCAGGATTCTCCATGTTCTCGTAAAGCTCATTTAATGCGCCTGCGATAACCTCTAAAGCATCATCCATTGTTTTCTCCTCGCTGAAGTTCAACGAGTCAGCCGCCGCATCTGAAAGAATAACCTTATCACTTGTTGTCTCTACATCCTTTAAGTTCTTGATAGCCTCTTCAAACTCTGTATTTGTTACAAAGTCACCTTCGATGTTTTCCTTTGCCATTTCAGAATACAACTTCGCCTGCTCTGCATAGCCTTTAGCCTCGTTGACTTTACCTGTTGCCTCATTAACAACGCCTTCCATGTAGGCTTCATCTATTGCTATGCTCTCAGCACTTGCCTTTGCTTCCTCTGCGGATTTATTAGCTTCAATAGCGCTATTGGCAGCTCTGTTAGCTATCTCTGCTGTGGTATTCACAATATCGTTAGCTTCTGCTATTGCTTCATCCAGTTTGGCTTCTACCTGTTCAGCATAGCCTTTAGCCTTATTTGCATGGCTTTGAGCATTGCCAACAGCAACATTTATCAATCTACTGCCGTTCTCTATTACCATTGCTGCCTCTTCAGCCATATCTGCGGCACGTTCAGCCGCCTGTTCAGCAGCTAACTTGTCCTCCTGAATGATAGGTAAAAGCTCTTCAACTGTTCCTGAAGCTGCTCTGCCTGTGTAGGAGTAGGGTCTACAGGTTCGCTTGCATCATTAGCTATCATGGCTGCATCTACCATTAAGGTATCCTGAACGCTTCTCTTGCGTTTACCACCTGCATAACCGTCAATAATGAAGGTCATATAACCCTCATGCACAAGAGGTTCAGCAGGGATAGGCACGTTGTATTCAAGTAAGCTATTGCTTATATCAACGAGAAGGTCTGCTGTAAGAGTCCTCTCAACAGGATTCTCGCCTCTGCTGTCCCAAAAGGTAACCTTTTTAGCAAGCTCCGCCCAAGATTCATCAAAGATAATGTGCATTATCGTTACATTGCCTTCACCCTGTATGCCTGCTCTGTTATGATTCTTCCTTAAGTAACTGCCGTTTACATATATATCAATCGTTTTATCCACAATATTCACCGCCTTTCTGTGAATCGTTTATTTCATTATGCCTGCTGTTTTCAGGCTGTTTATTAAACTGTTAATGCAACTTACTGCTGCCGTTACATCTGCTCCTGCATCAAGGGTATTTACACTCGCTGCCTGATTCGCTGTGAGCTTCTTAGCCATGTCTGCGGTCAAAGTGTCGATAGCTTCAGCAAACTCGCCTGAACCTACAAGCACGTTCCCTCCGGCACTTCCTATAAAAAGCTCCTTTGTATCTGTGCAATACCCAAGCTCACCCTCAAGCAGAACAGGCAATGTTGCTTTCTTACCTCTAAACTGCTGCTGTCTGTCTGCCATCTTTAAAACCTCCAAATATTAAAAAAGGATAGAGTATAGCCGTAGCCTCTCTATCCTAAGCCAAGTCTTAGGCAATAAATAATTGCATCATGGTAGGGTATTCAATTACATGTTATGTTCCCTTGCAGATGCCTCATACTCTGCCGCCTTAGTATCCATATACTGACCTGTCATTAAGTCCTGCATGCTGCTCTGTTCAAGCACTAACGCAAATTTCTTTTTGATTTTTGTCTTGATTCCTCTTTTGATAAGACAGTTTTCGCCGTTTACAGCAACGTAAACATCGTCTTTGTACTTGTCATTATCTTTAAAAAGCTGAATCTCAACGTATTCCTCAAGCTCAGCATTAGCCTTAGCTGTATCAGCATCTACTTTAGCGCCGTTCATCTCTGCGGCTCTTTTCTCTGCTGCTTCAATGATTTCATTAGCCTTCTCTTCTGCTGCTAAGAGCATTTTGGCAATCTTCTCATCAAGAGCTTTGAGTATATCTTCATTCATCTCAGGAGTTACCTGAGCTTCTTCTTTCTTAGTTGCCATGACTTTCTCCTTTCTGCTTGTTTCCTATGCAAAAGATTTGCTACAGCAGGTTGTATAATTATCTTTATCCTGACAAGAGGCTTATCACCTCTCTTATTTATGGATTTGATAGTCCTACTGTAGCGAAATCCCTTGTCATAGAGTGTAAAATGGGTATTTCCTGATGTCTGCTTTCCATACAGCCGCTTTTCTGTATGGCATCAGGGCTACTTGTATTACGCTACCCTCCGCACAGGGCTATGGCGAAGGGCAGTTTATACCTTTAATTAGTTGCTGGGACTGTCAAATGTAGAGCAAGTCTCGATACGAACCATGTAAGGCTCAACAAGTCTTTCTGCTGTCTTTGTAAGTTTCCAGCCTACTGTTGCTCTCTGATTCAATGCATCCGCCGTTCCGGCTGAACCAAGCTGTTTAACGATGTGCTGTAAGCCACCGCCTTCAATCTCTGTTGTGCCGTATGCGTTGTCACCGAGGATAAGTGTTGAGTAAACAGCTCTGCCGTTTGCACCGCCACCTACTGTTGCAATAGCGGCGCCTGATGCTGCTGAAACAGCTACGTCAACAACGATTACAGCATTACCTGCTGCGCCTGCTGTTGCTGAAAGGATTGTTACAGGGTTTGTAACTCCTGCGATAGTAACCTGTTTACCAGCCATTCTGAACGCCTCGTCTGCTGTGATAGCCTCAGCTACAGGGATGATGTTTGTCTCTGTAACCACAGCTTTTGTTTTTAATGAAGCAGCCGCTGCTGTAAGGTTAGAAGCTTTGAAGATTTTAGCCTCTGTTGACTCTACGAAACGAACACCAGCGATTTTGCCGATTTCGCCTGCGTACCAGTCCTCAGGGTCATAGTCTTTAACATCTTTCCATGCAGGGTCACTCATTAAGTCATAAGAGATGTCGGGATGAATAATAGCTACATAGCTATCACCGATTTTCTCTGCGTTCTGATTTTTAAGTGTTCTAACAGCTCTTCTGATAGCATCAACTGTGAGATAGTGATTGCCTGTCTCCTGACCGCCTGTGAGCTGCGCTCTTGAGCTAACCTGTCCTTCTGCGTACTGTACGTTTGTACCGCCGTTAAGAACCTCTCTTGTGATAGTGTCAGAAGTCTCACCAGCCTGTTTACCAAGAAGCTTAGTAGCCTGTACTAAGTTGTTGTCGATAGCTGTGAGTAAGAGCATATCAGAAAGTGTAATGTAAGCACCGTACTGACGAACCTCTGAACGAATTACGCTCATTGTGAGTTTCTGTCCGTCAGGAGTTACACCCTCTGTTAAAACTGTTAAAGCTTTAGGAAGAGGGTCATATTTTCTGAACTCGATAATCTTACCGCCGTTTTTAGGGATAGGATGTTTCTGCCCAAACTGGTCATGTACGAGTTTAGGGCTTGCCATGTCGATAAGATAATCGCTGTAGAAAACTTTCATTTCATCTGAAAGTCCGCTGTCTGTAGTTACGTTTGTGTTTGCTTCAGCAAAAAGCTGTAAGTCAATAAATCTTAAATCTAATAATTTTTCCATTTTGTTTAACCTCCTTCAAATGAGAGGCTTAAAACTTAATAATCTCGCCTCTCGCTGCTCGTCTTGCTATTTCCATCCTGTCTGCTTTAGTCAGTTTGGAAACATCGTTTTTGATGACAGCACTACTTGAGGAAGATGTTCCGTTCTCTGAGGGCCTTGCGGCTTTACTCTTAAGCTTGGCTACGGTATTCTGCTCCGCTTTCTGTGCGGCTACTCTCGCTGCACCTGTTAAAAGCTCGTTCATGTGTATTACCTCGTAAGCTGTCTGCATAGCGATGCCGTTCTTAAGCATCTTTGCAAATTCAGGGTTACGAAGCTCGTTCTTAATATTGAAATCAGGGTATATCGCCTTAACAGCCTCACCCTGTCTTACCCATTCGCCAATCTGTGCGTTAGCCTGCTGCTGTCCAATAGCCTGCATCTGCGCCCTTTTGAACGCCTCGTTCTCACGCTGGAGCTTCTGTACTGTCTTGTACTGCTCAACCGTCAAGCCTGCCTCTTCTGCGGCTTCTTCCCAATAAGTGTCATCTTTGTCTATAGCCTGAGTAAGCTTACCTATGTCACCGTCTGTAATCTTGTATTTGCTCATAAGCATGTCAATTACAGGCTGCTGTCCTTTAAGCTGTGCCTCAAGATTCTTCGTCTCTTTGAATCTGCGGTCAATGATGCCCTGAGTCCTCTCTGTGAACATATCTTTGTATTCACCTGAGATAAGCTCCTCAAAGGCAGCTCTCTTAGCATCCAAAGTATCAGAAGATGTGGAAACATCTGTTGTGCTTCCTGTTCTACCCTCGGCGGCAGGGTTTACAGTATCGGCATCCTGTTTGCCGTATACCACGTTACTTAATGCGCCCGTACTTTTTCCTGAACGGCGGCTGCTTCCGTTCCTTTTAGTTTCAGCCTGAAATGTTGTACTCTGTGTGCTTGCATCTGCTCCTGTTGATGTTGAACCAGCGCTATCGCCACCTCCTACGGCTGCTCCGCCACCTGCGGCAGCACCTCCGTCAAACATCTTAAGATTGATGTCACGCAATTTAAACTGATACATCTTTGTACCTCCTTACACATGGTCTTTCCCAAGAGTCACTATAACTGTATAGAAATTAAAGGAATTATCGTTGTTAGTTTGTTTCAAGTCATTCTCCTAAGGGGGAAGGCTAAGGCACACAGCAAGGTCTTTTCGGAGAAGAACCTTAGCCCTCTATGGAAGCTTACTTTCATTTAGGGAAGCAAAATAAATTAAGGAGAAATCTTAACCACTGCACTATGGAAACATGGACTTGAAAACCATTCAACCTTGCCGCAAGCCTAATATATCAAGGCTCTTTTCTGCTTTCGCCCCACGTTTTATACTTTTTTGAAATATTTTTATTTATATCTGCTGGTGTCCACGCTGATATGCTCAGGGTAGCTCTTCTCAAGCTGTAAAAAGCCTATAACAGCCATATTGAACGCCGTTTTGACTATCTTCTTATCACCCACACAGCTTATCTCCAGCTCTCCGCTTCTCTCGATAGTGTCCATATCACTTACTGTAGGGCAATTCTCAAGAAAGCCTAAGAGCGCATAAGCAAGTGATGAAGCTGCTGCACACACAATGTCATTACCCTTATTAGAGTAGTTTGCGTGTCCGTTCATGCTAAGCTCGTACTCGTTACCACTTAAACTGAATACTATCTCAATCATTAAGCACCAGCTCCTCTGTTCATATCTGTCTTAGCCCTTGAAGCTAATCTCTCACCGTAGTTTGTCATATTGGCTGTCTGAGCGTTTTTCTGCGCTGCTGCCTGTGTATCATGGCTTGCCTGTCTCTGAGGCTGAACCTGCCTTCCGCCCTGTATAGGCTGCATAGGTAACGCCTGTCCTGTAAGCTGGGCTATAAGCATGTTCTGCTGCTGTAACTGAGCTGATAGCTGCTGCACTACATTAAGAAGAGTCTGTCCCTCCTGTACCTTCTGTCTTACTTTGTCATCACCATCAAACTCCATCATATCAAGGCAAGTCATAGCAGGTTCTGCTCTCTCAGGCTCAAACAAGCCTAAGCCGTAAAGCTCTTTAGCAAGCTCGTTCTGTGCCATACGGCTATATGCGCTCCTCTTCTGAGGTTTAATAACAACATCAAATACGGGTACTCTTGTTGCCTCCTGATAATTAGGGTCAAGCTGCTGTCCTGCAAAGGCAGGGTCAAGAGGAACGCCCTGAATACGGTCATTGCTGTACTGGATATATTCAAAAGCTCCCTGTTTACCAATGATACGGAAGCTGCGGTTTTCATCGTAGAACTGCCTGATAAGCTCGATAATGAGGTGATTAAGCTTTGTATAGCTTCTGTATGATGCAGCAATCATGTCACGGCTTGTCTTATTACCTGCTTCCTGCAATGCAGCAATGGCAGCAGCAGCCGTTACGCCACCACTTGAACTACCCTGTGAGAAGTCCCTGTTAGAGCTTGTCTCCTTAAGTTCGTCAATCTTCATCTGTAACACATCAAGTACACCTGAAGGAAGAGAAGGCATTGTAATGGGTACAAGCCTTTCATCGCTTATCTGTCCCTCTACATGAACGATAGGCTTTGACCAGTCAAGGAACTCCTCTTCATTAACGCCCATACCGTTCTTAGCAAAGTAACGAGGCTTAGCACCCATAATCGTATTCTCAAGCACAACCTGTGAGAGCTTATCAATATACATCTGAGGGTCTTTCATAATGCTTAAATAGCCAAAGCCATAAGGTGTACCAGCCTCAGGGAAGAGAACATCAAATACGATAGGGTACTCGCCGTGTTCATACCATCCGTTAGGATAGTTCTCAGGCTCGTTCTCTGATGCAAAAAGGACTTCTCCGGCAACAAACTTGCAGTAATGAAGCACAGTCTTATTGCCAACAGCCTTTTTGTAATACCAGTCAACAACAACACTTTTATCACTTGTATCAACTGTGTCATCATACACATACTCTTTTACATCAATTACCTTGCCACCAAGCTTGCCCTTGAGCTGAGGGTACTGCTCCTCAAGTAAGTCTGTGTCAGCAAGAGCTACGATAAAGAGGTTACGGCTATCCTGAATGTCTGTGATGCCACTCTCCCAAAAGAGGTTAAGTATATCAAGCTCTTTAATGTTTATATCTCCTAAGCCGTTCTCAAGGCTATTATCCCAAAATACGCCGTAGGGAGTTGTGCCATGCTTAAGCTTGTACCACCAGCCGTTAGAATATGTTCCTTCAAAGTTGTTACGCTCAAGAATAACAGGGATGATAGAGCTTAATACATCTGCATCCTTTTCATCTGACTGTTCTCTTGGTAATACGTTAGGCTCAGGGTAGTTGTCCATAGCATCAGCATGTTTATTAGCAAGGGAATTGAATAACCACGCACTTGTAGGCTCAGGTCTATCATCACCTGCTGCTCGTTTGCCATCTGTATTAGCTCCACCTCTTACAATGTCCCAATGCCTGAGCTTATACCATTGCTCATTCTCAACGATGCGGCTCTCAAGGTTGGACTTGCCTTCCTTATACTTCTGAAGAATGTTTACCGCCTCTTCAATCTCGTTTTTACCTATGGCTTTAAGGCTACCACTTGTCACTTCCTCACCGATGCCTGATACCTCCTGCTGGTCAATGGCACTTTCTGTAGGCATGCCTAAAGCCCTCTTTAAAAAATTTTCAAACACTCACTCTCACCATCCTTTTAATACTTTCTCATAAACGCATATCTATCTACTTTCATATCATCAGTGCTTAACGGGTCATAAACCTGTGCCACACGTTCTTTTACCATTACAGGCTTCATAGGATTCGCCATACACATATATCTCGTCTCATCCGCTATATGGTCTTCCTGCTTGGTGTCTACATCCTCAGGCTTATTCTCGTCATACAGCAATGTCGGTATTGTCCTGATAAATCCTTTACAGTTAGAGAAGATATACATCATCGGTATGCCCTCTTCGTCAAACTGTAAGCGATAGTGCATCTGCATCCAGCCTGCAAGTCTCTTATGGTCTCCTTTATCGAAGTACACGCCATACTTCTCTGCGGTCTCGGCAATACTCTCGCCATGCGATGCTTCCCATATAGCAGGGTCAGCTACACCCTGTATGTTCTTTCCTGCAAGCCATCTATGCTCGTTCTCTATTCTCTTAATCTCCTTGAATATCTCATTTGGAGACCAGCGTAAACCTGTGTCAGGCTCATCCTTAACACAGCCATAAAGCTCTAATATCCTGTATAGCCTGCCATCATAGTCAACAGCCCACCACGCACATGAAAAGGGCTTAGAGTAACCAAAGTCAAAGCTCCTGTATATCCTCCATGTAATAGGTATCTCAAACGGCGCAATTACATGGGTATTCTTCCTTGTATAGTAGTTTGTTTCGTCATCCACAAACTCTTCAAATACGGCGCCGCCATCTATACCCCAGTCACCCAATCCAGCTACCTTATAACGCTTAGGATTGTTCTTCTTCATCATCTCAAACTTCCTAAGGTCAGCTTCATCTAACCACTCATTGCACATATAGTTTGTGGTCATTGCCAGTATGTCAGGGTCAGGGTCTGCATCAAAAAACCTCTTCTTAAGCCAATGCGTTGAACTCCACGGGTTAAAGGTAATCGTAATCTGCTTGAATAAGTAATCAGGCATATCGCCTCGTATAGACTCGTCAAGCATATCGAAGTCCTCTTCGCTATCTATCTCATAGGCTTCCTCTATCCACATCCAACAAAGATAACCTTTAGGAACGGAGATAGATGCTATCCTCTTTGAGTCATCCAAACCTCTGAAGTATACGAGCTGTCCTGTGGGCTTATATTTAGCCATCAGAGGGCTTAACGTAAAATCCCATAGATGATATACCCCAAACCTCTGTGCAGCCCATTTCAGGTCAGAATAGCAGCTATCCTTAAGGGTATTGAATACCTTACGCACTACAACAAGGTTTGCATCAGGGTACTTCATCAGGTTATAGATGTACCACAAAGCAGTGGTCTTACTCTTCTTAGATGCTCGGCTGCCCTTGCACACCCTGTAACGCCCTGTGTAATGCCAGTAAGTAGCGTAACCGCCACCGACTATATCCGGCAGATAAATCTTAGTCCCTAAGCTCATCTTCGCCATTTATAATCACCTGCTTCATGCCCTCAAGGTCAAGGCTCTGCTTCTCACGCCATCCTTCAAAGTTATTCGCAAGGCTAAACTTAGCCCCGTTTGAACCCTCCTTGTCGAATAGCCTCGTCTCTGCATACTCCTCAACTCTGCTCTTCGCCCGTGTAATCGTGTCATTGAACTCATCCTTACCCTGATAGTTTAATAACGCCTGCCTGCTTGCAAATCCCAGCGCAAGCGCAAGCCCTGTCACAGTAGGAGGCTTAGGCTGAACCTTATATATAATCACGCCCTTATCAGTAAAGAAAGGCTTTCCTTCCTCGTCAAAATAAGGCTCACCCTCACACAGCTCAAAATATTCCTCTATTTTTTCTTTCATCTGCTCCACCGTCTTATACATAGGCGGACAGCCTACTTTCTTCTTTTCTTTCTCTGCCATAAAACTCACCTTCTTTCATCGGCTACCAATAGCAAATCACAAAACCAAATAAAAAAAGCCCCATAAACAGGCTTTATTTTCTGCATATAACAAAAGGGAAGGCTTAATGCCCTCCCTCTTTATTTTTTACCGAATACCAGCTCATCCAGCGTACAGCCAAAAGCTCTCGACAGCTTTATCAATGCGTATAAGCTGGGAGTTACAATATCCCTCTCCCACTTTGATATATGTCTGCTTGATACGCCTATCAGCTTTTCAAGCTCTCCCTGCTTGATGCCCTTCTCCTTGCGTAACCTCTTAAGATTGCTCCCAAATGACATCACCCTTCCACCTTCTCCTTTGTCCTTCTGACTGCCTTCAAGATATAGCAGCCGTTCTCCTCGTCTAACTTAGGCTCTACTACATAGCTACTTGCATCCGCCATAATTCTCTGAAGCTCTTTCTTCTTAACCTTACGCTCCCTGCCTTTAGTCAGGATAACAATATACGCTGCAAGCATATCATTCACCTGCTGCATCCCTGCCATATCAGCCTTCATATCCTCAATAAGCTGGTCACGCACAGTAACCGCCTTTTTAAATCTTCCAAGCTCGTACTCAAGCTCTTTCTCTTTATTTGCAAATGGTATCATTCAGCATCACTCCTTTGCTTCTCCAACACATCTCATAGGCGCATTTAAATCAATATTTTCAAAAACAGCCCTCAATTCAAGAATGTGTAAGTATTCTCCCATAATTCTCTGCTGGTCTCTTAATACTTCACGAGGGCAGTCATGCTTCACCTGCCTAGCATTAACCATATTGCTGTATGGTGATGGCGTATATCTTACTAGTTCTTCCGCTTCTATCTTTGTATTAAATTCTTTCAGTTTTTCATATCTGATTTTTGTCTGCCAGTATTCAGCAATAAATCTTTCTTTATAGTCTGCGCTGTTCATTAAATCTACTGTATCTTTTAAGTTTGTCATATTGTTTTCTCCTTTCACCTATCCTGTGGTTATTTCCAAAATGGAAAATGCCACTTATCCTTCTAACTCCTTCAACTTCGCTACCGCTTCTCCATATGTGAGGAAAACCGTCTTGCCTATGTCCCTTAACCAAAACTCAGAAAACGTCTTTTCTTCAATCACTCTTATAAACCTTCCGTCTATGTCGCTTCTCCCACAAGTAGAAACCAAATAAACTGTATCACCTATCTTACAAGGCAACCTCAACAACAGCCCCTGCTCTTCAAGGTCTTTATACTCCTGCAATAAGTCATTTAGCCTCTGTATCTCCCCAATTTGTATAGTTGACACGAAAATGTCATAACCATGGTTAAGGACGGTAGGCTTAAGGATTGACAAAAAACTCTCTATACTTACCTCATCAATATCCAACTTTTCAAGCAACGCATCAGCATCTATCGGTCTCATAGCGCACCTCCATAATCTCTTTGATATACGGCAATTCCTTCAGCACTTCCACAAACTTTCTCCATTCATCAAGCTTATGACCGCTTCGCTGCTTGATAATATTCACAGCCGTTTCATAGCTGAAATCAACAGTCCTTCGCTGATTGTAACTTGAGGGAAGAAGCTGTATCATCTGCCACCAGCACTCTTTATCCCTTGTTTCGATAAATCTATTGCGGTAATAATTTAGGCTCGGAATAATATAAGTGTCTAACACATCCATGTTGTCTATATACAGGTGTTCGTGGCTAAAGTCATCAAGCGCAAACTCCTTATCGTGTATCTTGTGCATAGTGCTTGTGGAGTTTGATGTAGTGGCTATTTTATAAGTGTCCCATTCCTTGAACCAGTACATCGGAGCAGTAATATCCATCTGAACGTGTATCATCCTCAAATACTTCCTATGCTCCGTACCGCCTTTATAAAGCCTCTGCATCAAGCCAAGGTCATTTTCACCGATGCAATAACCAAACTTCCCATCATTGCACTTGATTGCAGGCTCATGTCCGTTCTCAACCATCTGACAATCTAACCCAAAATCTATCAAACAATGGTGACTATCACTCTTAGCCCAGCTATTCATAGGGTTACGCATCCCTCTTATAGCAGCCTCCCAGCCAAACACCTCTATGTTTTCAACCTTTATCATGCTTCCTCACCGCCAAACTCTTCTTCATATTCTTCGGGTGTTATAATTTCAATATCATCTACCGTCATAAATCTCCCCAAGCCCGTATTTTCTAAAAGAACTTCTTTATTTAAAGCACCAGCTACTTTGTCGTAGTCAACATCTTCTTTCTGTTGTCCCAAAGAAATCGTCATACCAACGTCACAAGGGTTATCCTGTTCATCAACACCAAAATTTTTAAGCTTAAAATATAATATAAATTCTTTCATTCTCCCTCACCTCTCATAAGCCCTTCTGTTCCAATCAAACGTAGCCACCTTAACATTTATCTCTTTAGCGCTTGCGCCCTTAATAACCGATGTACCACAAAGGCAGGTATCACACTGTATCCATACCCCGTCATTATCCTCATGCACCGATGCTCTACCACCGCAGAAAGGACAAAGCCTCAGGCTATTCTTTTCTCTCATTTGCCATCATCCTCAAATCTCTTAAGCTGCTTAAACAAGTGACATTCTGAAGCGTTTGACGTTAAGTTACATTCAGGAAGCTTTTTAGTGCAGCATCTGTACTGCCCATTTACAAAGCAGCTATAATCACATTCCTTTTTCTCTTTCGGTAACTCAGTTACCCAATACTTCATATATCCCCCTCCTGCCTGTGTAAGCTCTTCTCAGCCTCAAAGCCCTCAGGGAAACGTGCTTTAAGCTTTTCTATGTTAAGCCTCATAATCTCTTCAAGCTCCCAGCCATGTGCCGTACAATACTCAGCTATAAACCAAAGCAAATCGCCAAGCTCCTTTTTAGCATGGTCAACATCAAAATGATGCCCCTGATATTTTTTCTGATAGATTGAATGAAGCTCACCTATTTCTCCTACCATACCGTGAAGAGCATGTTTGCCCTGCTCTTTCCAAGTCAAATCATAGTTAATGGTTCTTGCTGCTAATTTCTGATACTCGTTACCTCTCATCATTCTTCCTCCAAACCTGATTCTTACTTTGTTATGTTCAAATGCTTGCATGTAAGCACTCCGTTCTTGCATCCTCTCTCGCACCTCTTAGCGTTCTCGCAGTAATGGCAGCACTGCCACTTATACTTGCTCCTGTTGCAGTTAAACTTCTCGCATCCAAAAAGTGCAACCTGCCTTTCCTTTCCCATAGCCTCACCTTATGCTCGCTGTATATAGCATTGTTACAAGCACCGCCAACACGCCGTAATGAATACATCTGTATATATCCCTGTCATACTCAGCCTTAACAAACTTAAAGCCGATATAAGCGATGCAAGCCATGAACCATATAAGCTCTATGTATATAACCGTCATCCAAAAAATCTCCTTTGCTTCTTAGCCCTGAAATCATTACATTTTCGCCTTGTATAGCACTCTACAGATGCGTTTTTGTATGCCTGTTTCCTGAACGCTATCCTGTTGATGTCATAGACCGTCTTATCTATACAAGGGCAATTCTCGTCATCCTTCCCCTCACAATGAGCGCATGGTGAAGTCTCTATCTTCATTTGCAAAACCTCTTTCAGAACGGGTATTCATCCCTGTGCAACCAAACAGTAATATCAACTATCAACCTGCACAGGATACCCTTAATTCTTTTTATCATTATCTAACCTTTCATAATGGCTTATAGCACTCTGAGCTATGCTGCATCTCTCCCATCCGCTAATAGAACCGCAGTATTTGCATACAAACTCTTTGCGCTCCTTATCATCAGGGAAGTTGATAACAGCTCGCTCGCACTTGATACGCAGCTTTCCGTTCTTGTCTTTGTAGTCCACCGTTAAAAACGGGCAATACATAGTAACCGCCATCTTAAGTCACCTCAACGCACATGTATCTCAACATCAGGGAACTTTTCTTTTAACGCCTTCATTTTATTTTTGAACACAGGCGTTACCGTAGCCTCGCTCTTTGTGTCGATGATTTCATACGTTCCATCGTTATGCAGTACAACAAAGTCAGGCTCATACGTTGTAGCCCTCTCCTCGCTGCTATCTCCGCCAGTAGTACAAATCATCTTGCCATGTACGATATATCCGGCTATCAATCCGCCCTGCCTCTCAAGCTTAAGCTTGCTGTAATAATCAGCTTCCTTCTTACTGTCAAAGCAGATGCCGTCACGCCATGTCTTTTTAGCACCGTACTTGTTAGTTTTTTTCTTTTTTCCTATATCGTTTATAGGTACTGCCTTCTGCCGTTTAGCTAAGGCAGCCATGTATTCTTCCTCTGTCCACCTCATATTTGCTCCTCCACGTCATCTTTATATCTTCCTCGATAAAACACTCATCCTATACCATAAAACGCTTGTATGTAGGCTCACGCATTACCACAGCAACACGCAAGCCATAGCGTTACATCTTGCTTTTCTCAGCTATCGCCATTAAGCCATCATTAAACGCTCCAAGCAGATTATTAGCCTTCTGCTTAACACCAAGCGATAACACAGCATCTTCCTTTTGTCTCTTGCTTATCTGCTCATGGAGCATACGGAAGTTAGCCCTATCGTTCATAATGTTCTCGCTCATACAAAGCTCTTTCCAACCTAACCGCTTAACTACCTGCCTTGAAGTCTCGTCTAAGCTCTCAAGCCCTTCTGTCTCTCTGTAATAGCCATACTCACGGATAGCTTTTAAAACGCTCTCCCAGCCATCGCCCCAGTCTTTAGGCTTGCCCTGTACCATCGTTGTAGAAAGCTCTCTCAGCTCCGCTACAGTAGGCGGAAACTTACTGCTCATCATGTGCTGCTGTATAGCTACGTTCAGAACATCATAAGGAATATCCTGTAAAAGCCTGTACCACATCTTTATTGCAAACTCGTCAGGCAGGAAGTTAGGCTGAGTATATACAGCTCTCATTCCTTTACAAAGAACCTGAAACTCTTTAAACTCCATCCTTTAGTCCCACCCTTCCGGCATCTCTATATTGTCTATCCAGTCATACCTGCTGCTGCCTTGATTGCCGTTGTTGTTCTTCTTTCGGTCTCTCTCTTTCACAGCATCCACTACCCACTTCCTGATAGCGAGGTAATGACTCTTAGCCTTGTACCCTTTCATCTCGATATATTCATCAAGGAAGGTTATACTGTTATCCGTCAGCCATTGCCCGTACTCGGTGTAGAGCTTTTCCTTTTCTTCAGCCGTCAGGAGTACATGCTTATACTCACCATGCTTACGCTTAGATGGGCGTTTGCTGCCGACATTTATGTCGGTGGCAGGTATATCTTTTTCTATACTATCCTTACCTAACTCTAACCTATCCTTACCTAACCTATCCTGTGTATCCATTTGGTATGTCACTTGGTTGTCACTTGGTATACCAACGGTATACACTCCGTTTTCTTTAACCTGTAGCAATGATTTTTCGTCTTCATAAACAGTAGGTTTATATCTATCATTGCGGTTGTAGTTGTGAATCTTACAATGCTTGATAACTACTATTCCGCTTTCAAAAGGAATGATAAATCTCTTAGCTATCAGCAGTTTCAAGTCATCATCAGATGCTCCTATCATTCGCTGTATCTTTTTGGGATTGTTTATAAAACCATCATCGTCAGCTCTCATAGACAAGTGAAAATATAAAGCATGAGCTGATAGAGGCATATCAAGGAAAGCATCGCTATCAATTATCGTTTTTGCAAACATTCTTCTTTCCGCCAATGCTATCACCTCTTAGAACGGTAAATCTTCATCGTCAATGCCCTCTACAGGTACAAAGTCAACATCTTCCTCAGCCTCAGGAGCAGGAGTATAAGCTTTGTTTGTTTCAGAAGTTGCTCTGCTTTCAGCAAAATACTGCTCCTCTACAACTACATCTGTACTCCAACGTGCCTGACCGTTTGAGTCATTCCAGTTACGCACCTGAAGTCTGCCTACGATGCTTACCATCTGACCTTTTCTGAAATATTTTTCTGCAAACTCCGCAGGCTTACCAAACGCAACGCACTCAATAAAATCTGCATCAGTTTCTCCAGCTCTTTTAAAACGTCTGTTTACTGCAAGCGTATATCTTGCTATTGCTACAGGTTCATCCGCCTGTGTGTATCTAACCTCAGGGTCTCTTGCTAATCTTCCCATCAAAATAACTTTATTCATTTTCTACCTCTTTCTCTTTCTTTGCCTTGCACTCTCCACAGATAGGTTCGCCGTTCTTCTGTTTGCTCAAGCGATACATCTGCTGCGCTGTATGTTTTACGCCTTTTGGCGATACCCAGTCCTCAAACTTCTTACCGCATCTGCAACACTTGTATTCCTCTTTAGGTTTTACAGCTTCCTCAGGAACACGGCTGTATTTGCTGTCTCTTCCGCCTTCCCAATACACGTTAGCTCCAAATCCTAAAGCCTTACATGCCACACTTAATGCATCTGTGAGTGCCATTTTAAAAACCTCGTCTGATGTATAAACGCCATTACTCTCTTTAGCTACAAAAGCACTTCCGCCTGTTCCGGGGATTCCTCTGCTCCACTCACCATCAACTTTGATATAGAGCGTTATATTGCAGAACCCACATACAACACCGTCTGCACCCGTCTCAAGCCACTGCTTGTCTATGGTGTATGTCCAACCTATGCCACACACTCCAAATGCCTCTGTAAGCGCTTTGATACGCCACATGGGATTTATATCGGTGAAGCCCTTTAAACGCCCTCCTTTAATAGGTTTCTTGGCATCTTCAGGTACTTCCGCCACCAAGTTATATAAATCAAGATTATCCACTTCTACTCCCCTTTTCTTGCCTTCTCCACAGCATCATCTACAACCATATCCATCTGTTTAAGCAGCTCTTCCTTTTTTGCCTTTTCGTCTTTCAAGGCAACATATAAACCTGCGATACGCTTCTCTGTAGCCCTCAGCTCAAACGCTAAGTCCACCATAGCCTCAGTATCCAGCATCCTCTACCACCTCGCATATCTCTTCAGGGAAGCTGCTTCCCTTTCCATACCAGCACCCCGTATCAGGTTTATATAAAAACTGTCCCTCAAGCTCAAACGGCTCTACATTTACACATTTTGGTGTAATTCTTAAAACACCCTCAAAAGCTTTGTATCCTTCAACCTTAATCATTTGCTTCCCCTCCTAAACATGTAGCCATCCCTACGCATACTCTCAAGGCAAATATCCTCAAAAGCTCTCTCTGTATCTCTTATGTCCCTGTTCCTTGTCCTTGCAAGGCGGCGCATATCTTTGTTGTGTTCCCTCTGCTCAACGTATGATAAGTAGAAGTACAACGCCGCCAAAGCTACTATAAGGACTAAACAAAGGATAGTTAATGCCATACCCGTTTCAATACTCATATCTAAGCCTCCCAACACTCTTTTACATCCTCTGCATACTCTTCTATCAAACAATGTTCACAGCCTAAAATACCGTGACGTTTGCTTCTGAAAATACGTTCATCAGGACTTAATATCGCCATGCACTCAGGGCAGCGAAGATTGATATTCCCTTCAAAGCACTCTCCGCAGCCATCGCACTCTTTGCAGCCATTAACACATACCATTGCCATTCTTGCCACGCTCCCTCTCCACAGCCTTGATATAAGCCACCGTTCTATTGACTATCGTTATAACCTCGTCTCTTGTGGTCTGCGGCAAGAACTGAGTCAGCTTGTTTATATACTGAAGGCTGTCTATTAAAAGGTCTGTTTCTGTCTTCAGCTTAGAGCCACACATACTACAGAAGCATGCCTGCGGATTGCTCTCTTCATGTCCGCACTTCCAGCAAACCTTCTTCTGTGTGTTTTTCTTTTTAAAGGTTTTTCTTGCACTAAGCCCTGCTTCCTTAAGCCACGCATAACCTGTTGAATAGTCAATGCCGTATTCAGCACATAAATCCTTCATGTTTTCTCCGCTTACATATCTGTCAAGCAACGCCTGTTTCTGTTCTTCGCTTAATCTTGTGTATATTTTCATCGTAAGATTTCTCCTTTTCTTCCCTTAGCTTCTCTTCCCGTAAAGCTCGTACACCTTTTCAGGGTAAATAATGTATGTGAAATTTTCTGAACCTTCTCTTTTAAAGGCTGTGCCGAAGTCGAATATCCCCAGCCTTAAACCGAGGCGTATGGTCTGCGGACTGTGACCACTCATTCTTGCAACATCCTCTACCTTCATTTTTGCTGTTTCCTCAACCGACATTTTGTTCCCCCTTCCTTAAATGGCACTTAACAAGTGCCTTCTTTGGCAAAAAAAATATCTCCCGGATTTTTAATTGATAAAAGTTCAATCATAACCTCTATCTCATCGCTACAAAACACGCCTTTTTTCATCTTTTCATAAAAGGTTTTTGGCGTAATACCAATGTATTTAGCGACTTCCTGCTGGGTCATTCCTTTTGCAACAATAATTCCCTTTAATGTGTTTACATCAATCATTAAACCCATCTCCTTTCATAATTGGTACTTAACAAGTGTCTTTTTCAGCTACCAGTATACTCTAATTTTGGCACTTGTCAAGAGTTTTTTTTCTTGCATTGGCACTTATTTGTGTTATAATGTAAAAAGGAGGTGAGATACATGACTAAAGGAGATAGAATAAGAAGGCTGCGAGTCGCTAAAGGATTGTCTCAAGAAGAACTATCAAAAAAACTAAATGTCTCGAAGCAAGCTATTGGGAAATATGAAAAAAACATTGTTACCAATATTCCTTCAGACAAAATAGAAGCTCTTGCAGAAATTCTCGACAGTACACCTGAACATATTATGGGCTGGGAAACAAATGTCCCACATTCGGAAGCCTCCGAACAAGCTATTTTCGATGCAAAGATGGCTAAAGACAAAGACATTCGCCATATGCTTAAAATGTTTATGGCTTTACCAGATGATAAAAAGAAAACCATCAAACAAATGGTCGAGGACTACTATGACGCATTTGCATGATGATTTCAGGTGATGATTTTCTTTTCGTTATTTTAGGGCTTCTGCAACTTTCGCAGTTTTTTTCGCACCGGCATCAATTTCCACTTGGAAATATTCTTTGATGTAAGTGTAGACATAACACAACTGCTCTTCGTTAAGGGCTTCAAGCAGCTTAATAACTTCACTAACAAGCATTATTATTGCTCCTTCCATAACATTTATGCTACGCCTAAAATTATACGGTTATGCAAAATGTTATGGCAACAGGAAAAGGATGACAAATTCTTTTACATATCGACACAAAAAGAGGTAAGTTTATGAATGTAGTAAATGTTGGCTTAAGAATAAAAGAGAGAAGAAAAGAGTTAAAAATAAGCGCTGAGGAGTTAGGAAAGCGCTTAGGCAAAGACCGTTCCACCATTTATAGGTATGAAAAAGGAGAAATTAAAAATCTCCCTATTGAGTTATTAATGCCTATTGCTATTGCCCTTGAAACTACACCTGAACGCCTTATAGGTCGGGAAGAAGTTGCTCCTTTTGCAAAAATCTCAAAACGCTCTGTTTTCTATGGAAAAATATCTAAAAACAAAGAATTTTGGCAATTTTTCGGAATGTACACAGCTTTGCCAGATGATAAAAAGGAAGCCATCTATAAGATGGTTGAGGACTACTACGAAACGTTTTCACGATGATTTTCTTTTTGTTGCTTCAAGGCTGTAATTTCACATAATCTGCATGAAAGGATGTGAGGCTTACAAGAAATAATGGGAAGCAACCAAGAATAACATAAGGGAGAGATGAAAATGAGCCGCAACGGGAACGGCTATGGAAGCTGCCACAAGATAGGCGGAAAAGTAAAACGTGCAAAGCCCTTCCGTGTCAGGGTAACGGATGGCTGGGAATGGGATGAAGGAAAACAGAAAGCAATACAGAAGTACAGAACGCTCGGTTACTACGAGTCACGCAAGGAAGGTTTGATAGCTCTTGCAGAGTACAACAAGAATCCTGCTAAACGAGGCACAGCAGAGCTTTTGTTCTCTGACCTCTATAAGTTATGGTTTGAAAACAAAAAGCCTGAAGGACAGGCTATGAGAGCCTACAGGAACGCTTATAATCAATCTGCTGCATTACACAACATGAAAGTCAAAGACATTAAAGCTGAACATCTTGAAAGCGTAATGAACAGCGTAACTGTAGGAGTAGCTGGTCAGAAGATACTCAAGACATTTTGGAATCAGGTTTTCGATTTCGCCGTAGGCAGAGACATCATTCACAAGAACTATTCAAAGATGGTGAGAACCAAAGATAAAGATAGCCGCACCTCTTCTCGCCAGCCGTTCACAAAAGAAGAGATACAACTACTTTGGGATAATGTAGATAAAATTGAACACATTGATGCAATCCTTATCCTGATTTACACAGGCATGCGCCCATCTGAATTATTAGGAATACACAAAGATAATGTGTATTGTAGTGAACGCTACATGATAGGCGGTATCAAGACTGAAGCCGGAAAGAATAGGGTTATACCTATCCATAAAAGTGTATTACCGTTCATTGAACGTAGGTTACAATCCTCAGACTACCTTGTATGTGACTCTGAGAATCCAAGCGAGCCTATGAGTTACGATTTTTTCAGAAGGCATTGTTTTGTACCTGTTATGAAGGCTTTAGGGCTTGAACACACAGCCCATGAGTGCCGCCACACAGGAATATCACTAATGACTATGGCAGGCATAGACGAAAGACTAATCAAGAAGATAGTCGGTCATAGTAGCGGAGACATAACCCAAAGATATACTCACGCCTACATTGAAACACTTGTTGAAGCCATCGACAAAGTTGATTTGTGTGTATTGTAATGTGTATTGCAGGTAAGATTTCAAGGAATTTCACCAGTATTTTATCATTTTCTTGAAGTCACTAAAATGACCGCAAACCATTGATTTTACGGGCTTTTTAGCCCTCTCCCTCTCGTTCCTGTATCAGCAAGAAATAATATCTTGTTGTAATACGGTGTTATATTTTCGTTCAAGAAATGCCGTATTTATCAGGGTTTCAATGAGGTTGTGTGTATTATAAAGTGGGTTACGGGTAAGAAACGAGGGAATTTTACAAGAAGAAAGCAGGGCTTTTACACCCTGCTTTTTTTGTTTAATCTTCTTATTTTCCGAAGTACATAATGTAGTCATCGTCCTTTTTAACAGACGGGTACTCTGTGCCAAGTAAGAATAAATATTCCTTGTAATTGTCACATGCAGAACTGAGATACCTTTCAATCTGTTCTCGCCTGTCTTTACCTGTCATGCTCTCCATTTCCATAACAGCACTTAAATACAATTCGGCGGATATTCCGTACTCCTCTGCTTCCTTTGCACTTTTACGGGAATAACGGTTAGTGAATAACTGGTATATTTCATCATCGGTAAAGTCTCCCTCAAGGAGAATATCGACAATTTCAACCTGATTTACTTTTCCGTCATCGCCTGCCATAGATACCTTCGTTTCATAGTCAACCATTTTATCAAGAGAAATATCGCCATACTTCTCATAGTATTCGGTTTCCTTAGCGCCGATTCTTGAAAGCACCCTGTTTGCAGCCTCTTCCTGTGCAAGTTTCTTTGCTGCCTTTAATACGGCAGCCTTTTCTTTGTTGCTGCTTGCATAATAGAAGTTTTCCTCTACCGCTTCCCAATAGATGCGGAGATAATCGGTCTGATACTCAGCGTACTGTATATCGGATAAGCTGTGCTTATTTCCGTTACCGTCAGTTACCGTTGTACCCATAACAGAAGGAAGGTATTCTGTGCTTTTCATTTCATAGCACAAATCATTTACTGCTGCTTGTGTTTCAGGGAATGTGCCGTTGTCATCTACCTTGCGATACTCAAACATCATATCAAGTACCGTCTGACGAACACCACGCCTTAATTCGGTCTCAGGCTTATCTTTCGCAAGTTTATAGTAGCGAGAATAGAACGTTGTCATGTTGCTGTCTAACTTAGCGATGATAGCTTTATCCATATTGTTAGGGTCGCTGGCTTTAGCTTTTGCCGAGGCATCCGCTTTATCATACATCCAGTCAATTATATCTGTTGAATACTGGTTGTCTTTAATGTATGTGCCACGAACACCTAAAGTATAGTCCACGTTTTCACCGCCAACAGGGAATAACGCCTTCTGATACTTCCACCAGCCGCCTAAAGTCTGCTGGAAGAAATAATCTATCTGCATAGGGCTTGTATTGAAAGCCTGTCCCAACCAGTAAGCAATCTTGCTTGTGCGGCTTGTATACTGGTCTTTCGGTTCTAAGTTCTGCAGGCTGCTTGAAACAATAGGATTTCCGAGGAAGTCTCTGTTTGCTCCGAGATAGCCTACAACGCCTATTATACCGAGGTTGCCTACAATCGCCATGCCTGTTTCAGTAAGTCCCTTCTGTCCCACCTGAGCAACGTCTGAAGCTACCGCAGGCAAGAAGTTGTCTGTTGCATATTCGTAGAACTCGTCAAAGGCGTGAACATTCTCGCCTATTCCGTATTCCATGCAAGTCTCAAAGAATGAGCTTAACACGCCGATTTCCCTCGGCTTAGGTATTGCAAAATACTTACCGTCTCCTAAAGGAATGTTCCAAAAGCTGTTTTTCTGATAGTTGGAAAGCTGCTCGTAGTCCTTCTCCTCTTCATCGTCTCCGTTGTTAAGAGCATAAACTATTGCAGCGAGTACAGCACTGGTCACAAGATAGGAGATAGTTCTTGAGCGAATAACCTTAGCACGTTCAAGTTTTCCTGCATCCTCTGCTGTTATCCAACGGCGGAACTTATCAAGACCCTGTACCGAGGCATTAAAGAACGGAATTATCTTGTTTAATTCACGAGATACACGTCCTCCACGCCTAAAGTTTACGGTAATATCCATAGCACCATAGAACGCTTCCTGAGGCTCTACGCCTGCTTCACGCAGGAGCTTATATGTTGCAAAACGAGGACCCGACTCAATGAGGCTGCTTATAAATGCAATCCAGTCAAGAGGATTTGCGCTAATCTTCTTACCTGCAAAGCTCTTTCTCGCACGTTTCGCAAGGTCTCTGTCTGCTGTGTATGCACTCACAGAGCCACCACCCATCGCAAGGAACTCACGATAGAGAGGGTCAACATCTTTGCCAAGTGAATTGTTTACCTTGTTCACATAAGTGCTACCCATTGAGCTGAACAGCTTTAAGAGGTTTTTATTCTTTGAGTATGTGAACAGGGTCATCATGTCACGAGGGAAGTTTGAGAACAGCGACCATATAACGTTGTTGCCTGTAATGTTAGCTGTCATAAAGCGGCTTGCAACGGCATACGCATCGAGGATGCCCTCCATCGCTTTTGGTGACATAGTAGTTATTGATGACAACAAGAGAGGGTCATTGATTTTCCAAAACTCCGGCTCACCATTTTTTAATACTGTAATTACATCACCATACGCTTTACCTCTTCCAAACTGGAGGAGTATGTCATCAATGCCACTTACGATTTCATCAGCAATTATCTGGTCATCTACCTTCATGTTGCTGTTTTTGATTTTCTCGCTCAAGTCTACCTTCAAGCCTGTTATATTCATTTTTGTGGCTTTCATCGGTGTAGGTACTTTTTCTAAGAAAAGAGCATCCGCACCCATCATTTCAGCAGCGTTTGTAATGGTACGCATAACATTGTTTCTTGTACCTGCATTTACTACTCTTACGATGTTGTTAATTAAGTTATCCACAGGATGAATGAAGTCAAGACCGCTGCCTCTCGCTTTTTTAATTGTGCTGTTCTGATTTGCAAAACCACGTTTAGCACCGATGCGGTTTTTATCGCCTACATCACGGTTTAAGGGAACGTAGTATTCCCAGCGTTCGCCCCAGCCATCAAGCGTTTCCTGAGAAATCAAGCCAGTATCTACAGCCCATGTGTTGTAGAAATCTTTGATAAACGTATAAAGTCTATCGGCTGCTGCTTTAAACTCAGGATGCTGCTCTTCAAGCTCTGTTGCCCTACGCTCCATAAATGCTGTAGAGTTCTTACGGTCATCCGCAAACACACGCAAACCTTCTGCAAGGCGTTCAGGACCATGTTTCACTACAAGGTATTCACCGAATAAACGGTATTCGTTTTTATCTTTAAGGTTAATGCCATGTAAAGCACTTTTAAGACCCTGTGATACATACTGACCGTTTATGTCAGTTAAGTCACCCATGATTATCTGTCCTGCTACTGCATCGGAATATGCAGCGTTATTAGCGAGTGTATAGGCGTTTGAACCTGTTGCCTTATCGAACAGCTTAATACCTCTGTTAGCATCTACCCACGCCTGATAGAATACGTTAGCTTTTCCCTTAATCTTTTCTTTGATAGACCCGAAGTCTTTTCCGCTTTCTTCGCTTAAACGAATAGAGCTTGTTGCTGTATCTGCATCTAAGGAATAGTATGCGTTTATCTCGTCTGCAAGCTGTGTTAAAAGCGCTGCTTCTTTGGCATCCATAGAATTGAGGAAATGCTTTGTAAACTCAGGATAGTCAATAGCTGCTGTCTCTCTGTTCTGTAAGAACTTACGCACAAACTCTGAAAGACCTTCTTTTTTCCATTTCCTTTCAGGGTATTTTTCTTTCATAGCTTCATCTAAGCCATCCACAAGCTCTTTTTTAAGCTCAGGTGTCAGGCTTGAACCTGTTAAGCCATATTTATTGTCGAGGTAGTGTCCTAACTCATGTGATATTGTCGGAAGGTCATTTGCAATCTTAGAACGGATACCGTTGTTATTCTTGCTATACAGACCTCGTACATCTTTACCACGAACATGACCTGTTGTGATATTGATACCAAAGTCCTTACGGATTTTATTAACAATGTCACTTAAGCGCATAGGCGTTTTATTTTCATCACCTACACGGGTAGTATTCCACTGGTCAGGATGTGCAGCGCCACCGTCTTTAGAATACATAACATCATCTGACTCGGTGCTTATAAACGCCTCTTCACCGTCATCATCCTGCATGTTTTCTGACGCCAGTTCGTCCAGTAGTCCGCCATCACTCTCCCTGCGTAAGTCAGACTCCAATACTCTTCCTTCGTCAGGTACTTCGCCCATTTCTCGGCTGCCATAGTCTACACTCTCCTTTTTCTGCTGTTCTAATACTTCAGGATAAAAACTGTGGGCAGCAACGCTTAACATCTCGTCAATGGCTTCCTGTCTTGTTGCAAAAGGACCATTTGAATAAAGTTTTGAACGTGCATTTACTACTCGCCCACCTAAAACAGAGTCATCACGCTGTATCTCGATGTAATATCCGTCAGGTTTAATATCCATAGAATATTTAATGCCATCTACTGTGGCTACATCATACGCAGATAAAGTCTCTTTTAATTTAGTATAATTTTCATTTACAAAATTTTCAATAACAGGCTGAGTGCTTGTTTCGACAGGTTTGGCTTCAACGCTATCAACAGTATTTTTCGCCTGAGTATCGTTCACACCTGCCATATAAGCCGCCTGCTGAGCTGCAGGGCTTATGTTGCGGCTATAAACTGTATCAATCTGCTCAAAAGGTAAACCTACCGTTCCAGCCTCATAAAACCTTACAAAGCCTTCAACGTATTTGTTATATTCTTCAAAGCCGTTTCCGTCCCAGTAATACGACAAAGCTTTTTTGCCACTTTCGCCAATTTTGGATATATCGGCTTCTCCCTCAAAGAACGTATCATTATCTTCCTGAAACGTTGTTTCGATAGGTTCACCAATCTCTTTAACGTTTGTCTCTGCCTCCTGTGTGGTCTCCTTTGCCTGTTCCTGAGCTAATTTCTGCAATTCGGTGATTGTTTCATCGTCTACGCCATCAAAAGCTCCTGTAGGCTCATTTTCCGCCTCCTGCTGTGTGCCTGCAACTGTTTCCATTTCGGAAATATTTCTTACATTTTCTGCTTCCTGCTGGATGCTTACAGTTTCCTCTTCCATAGCAGTCTTTACATTCTCAGAATAGAGCTTTCCAATCTCTACATCGGCAACAGGTTCGCCAGCTTCACGCTTAGCCTGCAATTCCTCGGCAATCTTGTGACTCTCTGTGTCAGGCGCATTATTAAGACCTGTTACAATAACTTCATCAGTAATATCAGCCTCTTTGATAGCAGTACCAATGCCACTGTATACATTGTTGTCTTTTGCTGTAAACGCTGCATTTGCAGCAGAACGAGCAGTAATATTTACCGCACCATGGAAACCACTTGACAACACGTTTGTTACAATAGCAATTTTCATTGCATGGTCTCCGGTCTCTTTAAGCTGTGCCTTTTCTTCATCTGTTAAATTGTTAACCTTATCCCAGCTTTCACCGATAAGATTTTTAATGCCTTCCCAAGAACCAAGACTTTCTATTGTTCCGCTTGCTAACCTCTTCTGATTAGCCATTCCAACAACGTCCTGAGCCTGTTCTTCAAATCTTTCAGTTACAGCATTCTGAGCTCCCGAAAACACAACATCAGCAAGTGTATCGCCTGCTATTCTTTTAAATGTGTTTTCAGCTACCTGACCAGCAGTAGTTTTACCAAATTTAGACCAAAGCGTTTTTCCAACTGTATTTTTTAATGTTGAGCCTGCTCCTGTAAAAGCAATATCAACTGCGTCAAAAGCAGCTTCAATACCTGAAGAAACTATAGCCTCATCTATCGC
>JAFSBM010000169.1 GCA_017437285.1 Ruminococcus sp.
GAGAGAGAAGCTGGCAGCGAGCGCTGAAAGTTGAAGCCCTTCTTCGTTCCGCTACGCTCCACTCCAAAGGGCTTCAACTTTCAATATACCTTTTCTCTTGGAATTTTTTTGTTTTGGGTCATATCTATTGACAACGCAGAATTTTGTGTAATCTTTTTTCAAAAAACTATTGACAAATATTAAACAATATGGTATCATATTGTTGTAGCAACTGTATTATGATGTTTGGTACACCTTGTACACTTTGTGAATGAAAAATCGCCGATTTGTAAACTTAGGTTTACAAATGTGAAAGAAAAACAGTTGTAAAATAATTTTATTATTTATCACCTATTCGTCTTGAAATTCACATAAATCAAAATTCGAAGTATGACTGAAATCACCATATACAGCCGAAAACTACACATAAAAATTCTCTTATCATTTCAATTTTTAATTTGCGAAATTATCAGGTAATTCGTTAAAATAAAAAAATATTTCAACACCTTGTTTTTTTCGCCTTTTAAAAACACTTATATATAGAGGGGTAAAAACACCCATACACTAAAGGAGATGTTGCACTTGAAGAAAAAGAAAAGCCAATGCGGCAGGAGAGGCGAACGGATATTCAGTAATATATGCGTTATGCCAAGTCTAATCGGCGTTTTGATATTTTTTCTTATACCATTTGGAATAGTCGTCTATTATTCTCTTATAAATAATCCCATAATGCAGGAATTTGTGGGATTAGACAACTACAAGCGGCTCATTGAAACGGTGGCATTCAAAAAAGCCGCAGTAAATACCGCCACTTTTTCCCTTATATCCGTACCCCTTGCAGTTATTTTATCACTGTGGTTTGCGGTACTCCTTGAAAGGGATATCCCCGGGAAAAGCGTTGTACGAACTTTTTTCCTGAGTCCCCTTATGGTACCTACGGCATCAGTCGTTCTTGTGTGGCAGGTTTTATTCCACACCAACGGCACACTAAATCAGATAATTGAAATGTTTGGCGGCGGCTCTGTGGACTGGATGAAATCCGCACACGGCCAGACTATTATTATAGTAATGTTCCTGTGGAAGAATATGGGATATAATATGATACTCTTTATGTCCGCCCTTGCGTCAATTCCCCGTGACATTATCGAAGTCGCAAAGCTGGAGGGTGCAAGCGGCTGGTATCAGTTTGTACATATTAAATTGAGATACCTCTCCCCCACAATTCTCTTTGTGCTTATCCTTTCCCTTATCAACTCATTTAAGATTTTCCGTGAGGTTTATCTCCTTACTGGCGATTACCCCTACGATAAAATGTATATGCTCCAGCACTTTATGAATAACACTTTCAACAGTCTGGACTATCAGAAATTGTCATCGGCGGCGGTACTTTTCTCTCTCATTATGATTGTGATTATTGCCATTCTCCTTGCCATTGAAAATCATTTCGGAAAGGATGTGGAATAATGAATATGCGGAGAAACAGAAAAATCGTCAACGCAATTGTTACTGTTTTCGCATTTATTGCGGCGGCAATGTTCATTATGCCCACGGTGCTTACAATTGCCAATTCCTTTATGACATCAACAGAAATTTCCGCTAACTACGGTGCAATGCTTGACAATATGACCGAGGACAAAAAGGTTTATATTTCTGATAAAGTAAATCTGAAATTTATTCCCGACAAGGTAACAATTGACCAGTATAAGAATGTATTGCTGAAAAATCCCGAATATCTGCTGAAATTCTGGAATTCCGTACTTCTTACCGTTCCAATTACCCTGTTTCAGATGCTTCTGGCAATCCTCACTTCCTACGGCTTTTCACGATATCCCAACAAATTCAAGGGCATTATATTTTTCACCTATATCATACTTATGATAATGCCCTATCAGGTAACTCTTGTACCGAATTTTCTTGTAGCTGAGAAATTCAATCTTCTCAATACACGCTGGGCAATTATTTTACCCGGTATCTTCTCACCTTTCAGCATTTTCCTGCTGTCAAAGGTTATGAGGCGAATTCCCGTTTCCTATGTGGAAGCCGCTAAGCTTGACGGTGCAAGTGAATTGCAGATACTTACAAAAATTCACGTTCCCCTCTGCAAAGGTGCAATTGTTTCAATTGCAATGCTTGTATTCATCGACTACTGGAATATGGTGGAACAGCCACTTATTCTTATGAAAGACGCTGATATGCACCCCTTATCGGTGTTCCTGTCGCAGATAAACACAGGAGATATCGGACTTGCTTTTGCGGTGGGTACGGTGTATATGGTTCCTACAATACTTATGTTCCTCTATGGCGAGGACTATCTCCTTGAGGGTATCACCTATTCAGGCGGTATCAAGGGTTAATACAATATTATGAAAGGTAGAAATACAATGGCTGAATTAAAAGAAATCAAAGATGTTAAGGATATTAAAGGCGATAAAGAGGAATATGACCCCCGCCGCAAACGTGAAGTAATCAAAACTATACTTATTATTTTCCTTGCGGCACTTCTTGTTCTCCTTTTCTGCTCAAATACAATTATGAACAAATCCCTGCCGCAGATTACAACTGAGCGTACTACAAGCGGAAAGCTTACTGAAAGACTCCGTGGCAGCGGTATGGTGCTTTCAAATCAGACATACGGCGTTACTGTTGACGGAAATAAAGTAATCGACACTATTAAGGTAAAAGTCGGAAAAGAAGTAAAAGAGGGCGATGTGCTTATGGTTGTAGGCACAGGCGAAAGCGAAGCTCTTACTGCTGCTATTGAAAATCTTGAAGCCCTTGAACTTGAATACAACAAGGCACTCCTTACTCCCGACGCTGATTACACATCTGAAAATCAGGCTATCAAGCACGCTCGTGAGGACTTAGCTGAGGCTATTACTGCAAGAGATAACTTTACCGCAAATCAGGACAATGTTGAAGCTGAAATGGAGTCCTACAAGGAAAATAAATCACAGCTTTCATATTATACAAAGCTTCAGGAAAAACTGACAGCTATGATTGCTGCAATTGATATGGACGACTACACAGCTGCTCCTTTTGAATATACAGGAGAAATCCTTACACTTTCCGAGGAATGTAAAAATGCTGAAAAGCTCTATCAGGAAAAGCTGACAGTATACACAGCTATGATTTCAACAGCTGAGGAAGAAGATGTTGAAAACCCTGCTCCAACTATGGTTTCACAGGAAGAAATCGCTGCTGCAAAAAAAGCTATGGAAGACGCTGAGGCTGCAAGAAATACTGCTGCTGAGGCTTACGACGCAAAGAAATCCGAGTTGAGAATCAGCTGTTCAGAACAGCTTGCAAATGCTGAAACCGAAATCGAATACTACACAGGTCTTGTAAGCGAATATGAGTCATCTATGGGCGGCGAGGGCGTTACTCTCGAAATGCTTGAAGCTGATGTAAAAACTAAACAGCGTGCTTTAGAGGAACTTATAACTCAGCTTGAAAAGGCACAAAAGGACAATGCAGCACAGGATAAGCTGGAAAATCTCAACCTCACTTCTATGAAAAAGAGTATCGAAAAGGCTAAGGAAAAGGTTGAAAAGCTTAAAAAGGAAAACGAAACAACTGAAATTATCTCAAAATACAGCGGAATTGTAAGTGCAATCAATGCAAAAGTAGGCGACGAAACAATTCCCGATATGGAAATTATCACAATTGACCTTTCATCTGAGGGCTATACCGTTGAAATCACCGTTGACGGCGAAAAGACAAGAAAAATCAAAAAGGGCGTTGAGGCTGAGGTTCTCAACAACTGGAACGGCAATATTACAGCTGTTCTCACTAATATCAAGAACGATACAACTGCAAATTCCAAAAACCGCATACTCGTTTTCTCTGTAACAGGCGATGTGGACTCCAATACAAACCTTGACCTTTCAATTCCTCTCGGCAGCGGCAACTATGACACTATCGTGCCAAAGAGTGCTGTTTATACCGACAATAAAGGCTCATTCGTACTTATAGTAAAATCAAAGAGTTCACCTCTGGGCAACCGCTATTTTGCAGAGCGTGTTCCCGTAGAAGTTCTCTGTTCCGATGAAGTTTCAAGTGCGATTAGCGGCAGCGTTACCTACGGCGATTATGTTATTGTAGCTTCAAGCCTCCCTGTTAAACCGGGAGATCAGGTGCGTATGAAAGATGAATAAGGCGGTGGGCTGATGAATAAAAAGCTATTAATTGCCGCCCTTGCCGCCGCAAACGTGCTGTCAATCGGCACGGGAGTTACTCTCACGGCGGTTGGCAGTTCCCTTGCCAAATCCCAAAGCTACAACTATGCCGCACAGCGGTGGGATTCCGAAAAGGGCTGTACACAGCTAAGCTGTTTCTTTACAGATGATGCAGCCTACAGCGTTCAGTCACTTCCATATATAAAGCAATCCCTTACGGATAAGCTGAAAAATGTGGGAGTTATAGCAGAGGAGGGGCAGACGCTTATCCCCGAAGCCTACAGCCGAAATGCGGGACAAATGACAGTTACCTGCGACAGAACAGGACGTTCCGAAGCTATGGTAACGGCTACGGGGGGAGATTTCTTCCTTTTCCGTGACTTCAAGCTCCTTGACGGTGCATTTTACACCGAAAGCGATATTATTCAGGACGGTGCAGTTATTGACAGAATGCTTGCGTGGGAGCTTTACGGCTCTGAGGATATTGCAGGAATGTCCCTTTACCTCAACGGCGTAAAATTCTATATATCGGGAGTTATTGACACTCCGCAGACAAAGCAGGAGAAAAAAACCGCCGGGGATATGCCGAGGGTGTACATCTCCTATGAGGGTTACAAACTTCTCAATGGCGGATATTCCGAGGGTTACGACAGCCCGACAAGTACATTGACCTGCTATGAATGTGTAGTTCCCGACCCTGTTGAGAATTTCGCATACAACGCTCTCAACGACCAGCTTGGAGGAAGTTACAACACATCAATTGCCATTGTAAATAATACTGAGCGATTTGATTCCTCAAAGCTTGCAAAGAAGTATAAAAACCTTTCGGATTATGCGATTTCAGATAAACCGCTTATTTATCCGTACTGGGAAAATGCTTCACGTATAACAGAATTCAGACTTACGGGAATTTACCATTTCCGCAAGCTGACATATATCATCCCTGTTCTGACATCATTGCTCCTTATCGTCCTCGGCTGGAGGGCAGGAGGCAGACTGCGAAAAAAAATTACAGAAAATTTTTCAAATAGTGTAACAAAATTCTTTTACAGACGGAGTATATTAAAGGAACAGAAAAAAGAAACTAAAAATAATATGAATTATAAGGAGAAAAAGTAATGAACAAATTAACAAGAACACTTGCAGGAATTATGGCTATGGCATCTATGCTCTCTTTCGCATCTTGCAATAAACGGGAAATTGACCTCAAAGGCGATAACAGCGTAGACCAATCATCTGCAATTCAGCAAATGGCTGAAACATCATATAAGGCAGTGGAAGTGGACGCTGAACTGCCATTTGTGGAAGTTAACAGCATTATGCCTATCGGAACCACAGGAAAGCTTCTTGCTTCGGGATATGCTGAAGATGAAAAAGGTATGTATAGTGTAAAGGGATATATTACCGATGCCGATTTCTCTGTATTTAACGAAATTGACCTCGGAATCAAAACCACCGACAGCGTTAACTTCAACGCACATTACGTTGCGGCAAACGACGGCAAAATTTATGCAGTCGCTATGATTACAGACTACGGCGATTTTGAACTCCCCGATTATAACGACCCCGACTTTGACTACGAAAACTTCGACTATGAGGCAATGGAAGAAGCCGCAACATACACATATAAGATTTTTACTATCAGCGAATCAGGCGAAATCCTTACTGAAAGTGAAATATCAGGCATTGAAAAATTTTCTGATGCAGACGATTCAAGCGGTATAGTTTATTTACAGGACTGTTTCGCCCTCGGCAGCAGCAAGATTTGTATATCATTAAGCGGCGGAATAAATTCGGATTATATTACTGTTGACAGCGACGGAAGTATTTCTGAGCCTATTGATTTCGGCACAGATGACTACTTCCACCCCTACGGCACAGACAGAGATAACAATTTCGTATATATGACAAACGAGGGCAGCGATAACATCTTAAAGACTCTTGACGCTGAAACTTTAGCTGTCAGCCCCGATTCAATCACCGTTGACACAGCTCTTTACTTCAACGCAATTATTAAAGGCTCAGGTGAGTACCGTGTATACCTTTCATCTTCAACATCTCTTTACGGTATGAAAGATGACGGCTCCGTAGTGGAAATCATCAACTGGGTTGACTCCGATATGACAGGCGACTACATTCAGGAGCTTATTCCTGTTGATAACGGTGACTTCCTTGTAACAGAGCAGAACTGGTCAACAGGTACAGCCTCTGTTTACCGCCTTACAAAGCGTGATATTTCTGAAATTGAAAATGTTCAGTTTATCAATATGGCTGTGGAATACGCTGATCCGGGTACAATCGAAAGAGTAAAGGATTTCAACAAGACAAACAGCGATTATCGTATAAAGATTGCGGATTACAGCGAATACTACGAATGGGACGAGGAAACCGAAAAGAACATAAACTCTCCCGACAAGCAGCTTAAACAGGATATCGCCGCTGGAAAGACATTTGATATTATCTGTATGTCAGATTCCTCAGGTATTTTTGAAAATCTCTCCAAAAAGGGTGCATTGGTTGACTTATACACATACCTTGACAGCGACAGCGAACTTTCACGAGATGATATAGTTCCCACAATGCTTTCCGTAGGCGAAAGAGATGGCAAGCTTACATCTCTTGCCCCTTCATTCTATATCAGCACATTTGGCTGTAAGTCTAAATTTTTCGACAAGGAAAACTGGACAATTGATGAATTCCTTGAAACCTGCAACAATCTTCCCGAGGGAATGAAGCCCTTTTCTTCCGATAACACTAAGGAAGGAATTCTTATGAACCTTGCATTGGTGAGCGATGCGTTTATTGATTTTGAAAATGCTGCCTGCGATTTCAACAATCCTAAGTTTATAGAACTTCTTGAATTCTGTAATCAGTTCCCCAACCCCGGTGAGGGCGATGAAATCGACTGGGAAAATGCAACAGATGAAGAAATGAACGAATACTGGGAAAAAACAGAATCCGCTGTTCGTGACGACAGAGCCTTGCTCTATGATATTTACCTCAGCAATCCAAGAGATTATGCTCGTCTGAGATACGGCAACTTCGGTGAGGAATTCACTTTTGTAGGAAATCCCTCCGCTGACGGTGCAGGAGCAAAGATTTTCACATCAGGTTCTTATGCAATTATGGAAACTTCTAATAATAAGGACGCTTGCTGGGAGTTTATCAAGGAGATGTTTGATGAGGAACATCAGAGTTCCGAGGAACTTTATGATTTCCCTGCATTAAAATCCGAATTTGACAAGAAGTTCGATGAGGCTATGGAAAGACCTTACTACCTTGACGAAAACGGCAAAAAGGTCGAATATGATGATATGTACTATGACGGTGTCAATGAAATCAAGCTCGACCCTCTCACACAGGAGGAATGTGATTTAATCAGAAACTATGTGGGCAACATAAAGGCAAGCAAGTTCTATTATAATGAAGATGTTTTCAACATTATTTTAGATGAGTGCAACTCCTATTTTGCAGGGGATAAGACCGCAGAGCAGACAGCTGAAATCATTCAGAACAGAGTTTCCATTTTAATAAGCGAACAATCCTGATATTAGGTTAGTTCTATACGACAGCTTGGCTGACATTTTGATTTGACATAATTTTGCAACAGTTTATTGTGACATCTTAGTTTGACATAAATTTTTGACAGCTTGTTTGACATAATTTCCGACAGTTTATTGTGACATAACCCTACATCTTTGTTTGACGTAAATCCTTGACAGCTTGTGTGACATAATTTCCGACAATTTATTGTGACATCTTGGTTTGACAGAATTAACAACAAAAATATGGAAAAAAATAAGGAGGACATAAAATGAACAAGCTTAATAGAATCCTCACAGGAATTGCAGTTATGACCTTTATGCTTTCCTCTGTATCCTGTTTTCAGTCAAAGCCAATAACTCAGAATGAGGAAATTCACAAAGAAGATACCCTAAAAGATACTAACCAATCAGCTGTAATTGAAAAGCTGACTGAAACCTCTGAGTCTGATACCGAAGATATAGTTCTCACTATGGCTATAGTTTTTCCAAAAGAGGACGAATACCGCTACAAAAAGCCCATAGATGCCTTTAACAAAAGCGATATTGGAGTAACAGTTGAACTGAAAAATTACATTGAATATTACAGCGGCAGTACAGAGGGCGGATATAATCCCGAGGGCTTTAAAACAGCGGATTTTCAGCTGATGCAGGACATTATCAACAGCGATGAAATCGACATTATTTTAAATGCAAGCTTTAAAGAACCATTAAAATATGAAGTTCTGAAAAGCAAAAATGCCTTTGTAGATTTGTACGGCTTTATGGAGTCTGATGCGGAAATCAATACTAACACCTTGAATTCACGTATTCTTGAATTAAACGAAACAAACGGCAGACTTTACGCATTGCCAATCCGATATGGAATTAAAACCCTTTGCGGTAATAGGGATTATGTTGGCGAAAAGCAGAACTGGACAATTGATGAGTTTTTGTCTTATTGGGACAATATGCCGCCCGATGCCACTATAAATGGCAACCGCAGCAGCGAATATGTCTATTATGCGATAGTCAGAGATAATATATCAAGCTTTGTTGATTATGAGAATTGCTCAGTTAATTTTGATTGTGAGGAATTCAGAAAAATGCTTGCTTTTTGCAATAGCTTTGAATACAACAACGGACGGAGAGAAGAACATTCCTCAGATACCGTTAATTTTGCCAATGTATGTATGATTACGGGATTTTCTGTGGCTGATGATTATTTCTCAGCAGAAAATAATACAACGGTAGTCGGTTATCCGACATTAAACGGAAATGGTGCATATTTTCATTCGTTAGGTTCAATGTATTCCATAAATGCCAATTCATCTAAGGAAAAACAGGAAGCGGCTTGGAAATTTATCCGTTCATTTGCAACTGTTGAATCCCTTATGGATAATTATATTGAGGGGCATGAATTCGTTGAAAACGGCAAAAAATATGTTCAATACGACAGCGAACAGGGGTTCCCCATAAATAATGAGGCTTTTGAAATGCAGAAAGCGGATATTTTAAGCGGAAAATATTGCAGTTCGGGAATTGACTTTAACGGAGAGGAATTTTTCGAGCAGCCGCCGACAAGTGAAGATGTGGACGTGCTTGTGGATTATATGAATTCCATTCAGCGTTGGGAGATTATTTCTGATTTTAATTTGCAGAAAATTGTTGAGGAAGAAGTTTTTGAATACTTAGCAGGTGCAATTGATATTGATACCTGCATTGAGCGAATTCAGAACAGAGCTTCAATTTGGATAAGCGAACAATCCTGATATTAGGTTAGTTCTATACGACAGCTTGGTTTGACATTTTGATTTGACATAATTTTGTGACAGTTTATTGTGACAGCGTAGTGTGACTTAATTTCCGACAGTTTATTGTGACATCTTGTATGACATTTTATCCGACATCTTTGTTTGACATAAATCTTTGACAGCTTTGTGTGACATAACCCGACATCTTTGTTTGACGTAAATCCTTGACAGCTTGTGTGACATTTTATCCGACAGCTATGCAGACAAAAAGCGGCTTCGGGGTTATCCCGAAGCCTGACAGAATTATTAAATTGATAATTTCAGATTTGCTCTATCAATAATAATTGAGGAGCAATGATATACTCCACCTCCTTAATAAACCGAGCCTCGCTACTCCAGAGGCTCGGTTTGTTTTTGTTTTCAGTGAATTTTCTACCGAATTGCAGGCGGAACTTACCGCTACAGAATACATCAGCCGCCCACATAGCTTACAGCTAAAGGCTCTAAAACAAAAAAACGGCAGAAAAAATTCCACCGTCCATAAATTCTTAATTAACCTGCCGCCCCATAGCTAACGGCTAATGGCTAAAAGCTAACGGCTAATTAACCTAATTACGCATTTTAAAAAAGCTAACCGCCAAATTCATTACAGCAGGCACAATGACGGGGAGCAATCGCTCCTTGTACATTCGGCTCACAGGCTCCATTGTGTGATTATCCGCCCACCCTGCGTTGTCTGCGTGAGTGCATACTATGTACACCATAGCAAGGCATACCGCCAATCCCACAGCTGTCAGAATTACCGAAATTATCAAAAAAATCCGCTTTTTAAAAAAACTCTGCACCGCCCCCGCAGTCATAAGAATTCCCGATATAATCAGCCATATTCCTGCATTTTCAAGCTCTCTGCCGTAGCTTTCGCCGTTATATATAAGCCCTGCCCCAGCCATACAAACCATAATCAATGAATAAATCACCGTCAGCAGAACCATAATTATCATATACACATTATAAAATATTTTTTTCTTATTTTTTTCCATAATTCACCGTTTCTTATCTGCCCTATAAATCGTCAGAGCAAAATTTTTTCACTTATATCACAGCTTTTCTGATACATACTAAATTCAGCCGACACTATATAATTTTTCGGCTGAAAGGAGTTGAAAAATCTGCTAAAATTTCATTTCAGTAAATTCTCCGCAGCTTTATTATCTGCCGCTATTTTCGGTTTATCCTCCGTAACAGGCTATTCAATTACACGAAATATAGCCCATTACTATACAACCTCCGTTTCCGCAATGGGAGTATCTGCCGAAAATTCAGCAAAAAAAGACGCTCCCACCCTCATTGCAGGCGGTTATCCCTTTGGCATAAAGCTGCTTATGGAGGGCGTTATGGTGACGGATACGGCAAAGGTTGACAATATTTCCTCACCTGCCGAGGACGCAGGCATTAAAAAAGGCGATGTTATTACCTCTGCCAACGGAACTCCCCTTACCTCCAACAACGGTTTAAGCCGAATTATAGCCGAAAGCCGTGGAAAATCCGTAACCCTTGAACTTCTCCGTGAGGGTAATCCCCTTACTGTGGAATTATCCCCTGTTTTTTCCGAAAAGGAGAAAATCTGGCGGAGTGGTATGTGGGTTCGTGACAGCATTGCAGGCATAGGAACTATGACCTTTGCCGTCAAGGATACAGGGGAATTTTCGGGGCTTGGTCACCCTGTCTGCGACTGTGATACAGGGGAACTTATCCCTCTCCACAGCGGCGAGGCTGTCCCTGTAAAAATTACCGATATTACAAAGGGTATGTCGGGTTCACCGGGAGCATTGCACGGAAAATTCACGGGATTGCCCTCCTACGGCACTCTTTCCGATAACAACAACTGCGGAATTTTCGGTGATTTCGGTGAAACTGCCCTTGACCGCCTTGAACATCCGAGAGAGTACAAATTAGGCTATCCCGATGAAGTCACCGAGGGCGAGGCGTATATCCTATCCACCGTCAGCGGAACGTCGCCCCAGATGTATTCCGTGTGCATTGAGGAGAAGAATTGCCGAGGAAATGAGCCGTCAAAAAATATGATTATCCGCATAACCGATGAACGGCTTATAGCCGAAACAGGCGGCATTGTGCAGGGTATGAGCGGCAGCCCGATTATTCAGAATGACCGCATTATCGGGGCTGTAACTCACGTATTTGTGGCTGACCCTACCCGTGGCTACGGCATATTCGCAGAAAATATGTACAACGAAATCCACCCATAAAGCCAAAAAATAACGGGCGTTACCCAAAAGTAACGCCCAAAATCTGTTGTATAATTATCTGTTTTCCTCGCTGAAACCGCTGTCAACAAGATCTACGAGAGCGTCAACTGCTGCTCTTTCATCTGCACCGTCAGCGATAATCTTTACATTTGTACCGCCTACGATACCGAGGGAAAGGATTCCGAGTAAGCTCTTAGCGTTTACTCTGCGTTCTTCCTTTTCAATCCAGATTGATGACTTAAACTCGTTAGCCTTCTGGATGAAAAATGTTGCGGGTCTTGCGTGAAGGCCTACCTGATTCTTAACCAATACTTCTCTTACAAACATATTCAACTCTCCTATTCTCATATTGAAGTGCCTAATGTCACTTCACCGCAAATCATATGTCCTTTGCTGATTACTATTATACAATCATTCTTTGGCATAGTCAACGGTTTTTTTCACGAAAAATGATAGTTTCTCATTTTTTCTACATTTAAATGCAAGGAGCGAATGTTTTTCAACTTTGCCTTGTTCATATTCACTATGAAGAATATGAACGATATATTAATAAAATATTGTTCAACATTAACAGTTTTCCTCGTTAATATATGTCGCTTTTTGCTACAAGGATAAGCCTATTTGATATATACTAACAGTTTATAGTGAAATTCGCCAACTACTATAAGGGTATATAATAACACAATGTTTGTAAAATTTATCTATTTTTTGCTCTTGGATTTCTTTGGAACTACGGGATGTTCCTCCATATATTTCTCATATAAATCGGGGCGGCGTTCCTTTGTAATTTCAAGGCTTTGTTCATGCCGCCAGCTTTCGATATTCTTATGATGTCCCGTCAGCAGAACAGGCGGAACTGCCATATCCTCCCACACTTCGGGGCGTGTATACTGGGGATATTCCAGCAATCCGCTGTAAATGCTCTCATCGGTAAAGCACACATCATCGGAAAGCACTCCGGGGCAAAGCCGTGCTACAGCGTCAGTCAGCACAAGGGCAGGCAATTCGCCCCCTGTGAGGACATAATCGCCGATTGAGATTTCCTCGTCAACGATTTTGTCAAGAACTCGCTGGTCAACTCCCTCATAATGACCGCAGATAATGAGAATATTGTCCATTTTTGACAATTCAACAGCTCTCTGCTCCGTCAGCACCTTGCCTTTCGGTGACATATATATTGTATGCGGCTTAGTGCCAAGTTCGTCACAAACTGCATTGTAACAGTTGTAAATGGGTTCGCACTGCATTACCATACCCATTCCGCCGCCGTAGGGAGTATCGTCAACTCTGCGGTGCTTATCCTGCGTATATTCACGTATCTGTCGGCAGGAAACCTCGATTTTTCCCGCTTTTCTCGCCCTGCCAACTATGCTTTCGCCAAGTACGGCTTCGCACATTTCGGGGAAAAGGGTTGCTATTTCAATTTTCATATACTTCTCCGTTATTCCTATCCACGTTTAATAGGCTTTTTTATCAATGCCAATGGTGGCAATAATGTTTGCCGCTGTAGCTTTATCAGTTTCTACTCTCACTATATATTCTGTATCAGGGTTATCCTGGGGATACAGCCACAAAACGATACAGCACTCCCCATCATAGCTCGGCAATCCACAATAATCATAAAGCAATCCTCGGAAATTTTCGCCATTAAAATAATACCAGTCGTTGCCATACGGTTGGTCCCATTCCTTCCACTCCGCAAGTTTAAGAAAAATATCTGCCAATTCTGCATCGTGAACATTGAAATCATCAAAGGTTAAATTTCTGATAATCACATTTCTTTCATAATTTGATGTTGGATATATTATGTTTGTATCATCGCAGAAAGCTTGAAATTGTTTTTCATTCAGGATAATATCACCTTTATTAAAAGTGAGTTTCTGTTCAACAGGTTTATAAAAAGTCAGTTCTAATTCTAAATCATTTTTAGAATTAGCATATACTATTTCATCATTGTATTCTGTTTCTTTTATCTCTAATCCGTGCGGAGCTTTAAGAGTTATTCCATATTCTGAGTATTCTATGTAGTCATCGGGACATTTTACATCATAATACTGATAGTCTTGTATCTTTTTATCAATACTATCATAATTAAGCTTGACATTCAGATATGGTATCAATCCAGGGAAAAATACAAGCCATATTGTTATTATAAGAACTAATGACACCGCAATTATTTTCACAGTAGTGCTTAAATTCATTACAAAAGCTAAAAATTCATGTGTTTTTGTTATTTTATTGTTTTCTACACCAATTTTTTTGTTCATATAAACACCTTAATCAAAAAGTCCCTCAAGAGGACGTATTAGCATTATATTGCTGTCAATGTCCGTAGAAATCACAACATCGGGAATTGCAGGAATAAGATATTCCCTGTCACCCTTTATCACATACACATCATTAGCACCGTTTTGCAGAACATCGGTAATTTTTCCGTATACAAAGCCGCTGTCAGCGTCCTTGACTTCCATATCAATCAAATCCTGTATGAAGTAGGTATCTTCATCAAGTTCAAGGGCATCACGGTGCATAAACAGCACTTTATTGCGGTATTTTTCAGCCGCCTCAACGGTGTCGATTCCCTCGATTTTTGCAATTACCATATTTTTGGCAACTCTCGCTCTGTCAATGTAAATTTCCGCCTTATCATTGCCCATAAACAGGCGGTCAAATTCGCAGAGAAGTTCGGGAGTGTCGGTGTATGGCATAATTTTCACTTCCCCACGTATGCCGTGAGTTGTGACGATTTTTCCTGCTTCAAGATATTCTTTTTTCATATAATCAATCCTCCGCAAGTTGTATTGAACTTATAATCTGATTTAAAATTTCTTCGTCTTTAGGTGGACGAACCATTAATGTATAATTTTTATTCTTGTATTCGTCAGGGAAAATAATAACAGTAACAAGTTCTGTATCAAAGACTTCTGCACAAGAAACATAGGCTGTAAAATTTTCACCGTCCATAATCTGCGTAGTTTCGCCGTCATATGCATCCTGTTTTGTTTCAGCCAGTTCCTTATAAACCTTTATGTCCTTGCCACGCAGTCCCTTGCACATTTCGGAATTAAGCCTATTCTTAGCAAAAAACAAAAGTCCCATGGTATTATCGGGGAAATCCTCACCGATAGTTTCAAAGAAATGTCTGTAATCCTCTTTTGAATATTCATAAGAGTCCCAAGGGTTGTAATATTCCGTTACTTCCTCCGTGCCTGTAAACATCGCAAGCGTTTCGCCATCATATACAATGGTATTTTTTCTTTCGCCTAAAGCTTCACTATCTTTGTATTCCGTCCCCTCAGGCACTTTCAGAATAGTTTCGCCCAGTTTAATGCTTTTGAAATCGTCAGGAACATCAACCACAGTAAATTTATCAAGACTGCGGTCAATATCGGGATATTTCGCTCTAACCCCTATGTAAGTTATCAGCCAAGGGCAAATAAGCATTAACGCAAGACAGGCAATGACAATTATTCCAACAATAATTCCGCCTATTTTCAACGCTTTTTTCATATATAACCGCCTTTTTCAAGTTCTTTTTTGAAGTAATACTCTAAATTGAGATTTCGGCTGAAATGGTCTGCACCCTCAACAACATCATAATTCGGAATAATCCTCTTTGTAAAATCGTGGGTATCAATTATTTGGTCTTTTTCACCAATTACCGCATATGCCTTGCTTGTGTCAACCTTTGTGAATATTGGGAAAATTTTCATAAACGTGTCAACTTCCCCTGTGTAGCCAAGCCGTGGCAGATGAAGAAAGGGCATAAGGCAGGGATTTGTCAGCATTACCGGCAAATCTCTTTCAATTGCAAGAGTAAGGGCAAAAAATCCCCCAAGACTTGTGCCTGTTATCATATCAACCTGATTTTCGTCAAGGATTTTCCGCAATTCCGCAAAAACGTATTCGGGCGAATCCTTGCTATAGTCAAACTGCGGAGATATTGTATCAACTCCCAGTGAGTGCAAAGCCGAATATACGGCATTGTGGGCATTTCCCTTATATCCGTGAATTGTTAGAATTTTCATAAATAATCCCCTTTCAATAAAAGCCTTTAGCCGTGAGCCTTAAGCCAATAGCTGTATAATCAGCTTAGGGCTAAAGGCTAATGGCTAAAAGCTAATGGCTATATCAGTTTTTCATCTCAAAATTTTCACCGAGAATGTCTTTATTTGCTTCAAGAATAGGCTTGATGCAGTCTGCAAGGAATTCGTCAACCTGCTGTGAACTTCTGCCTGTGTAGTTCTCAGGCTTCAGAACAGCGTCAAGCTCCTCCTTTGTAACCATAAACATTGGGTCAGCAAGAATAAGTTCGCAGAGATTATTGTCCTTTCCGTAAACCTTAACCTGCTCGCCTGCAATCATTGAGTAATCCATAATTCTGTCGTGAAGTTCCTGACGGTTACCGCCCTTCTTAACAGCGTTCATCATTACGTTTTCGCTTGCCATAAAGGGAAGCTCTGCCATTACACGGCGGCGGATAATTTCGGGATATACCACAAGACCGTCTGTTACGTTCATCATAATATTGAGAATTGCATCAACTCCGAGGAATGCCTCAGCAACGGAAATACGCTTGTTTGCGGAGTCGTCGAGAGTTCTCTCAAACCACTGTGTACCTGCTGTAAATGCAGGGTTAAGGCTGTCAATCATTACGTAACGTGCAAGTGATGTAATTCTCTCGCATCTCATAGGATTACGCTTGTAAGCCATTGCAGATGAGCCAATCTGCTTCTTCTCACGGGGTTCTTCCATTTCCTTGAAGCTCTGGAGAATTCGCATATCGTTGGAGAATTTGCTTGCTGTCTGTGCAATTCCGCTGAGAACTGCAAGTACCTGTGAATCTACCTTTCTTGAATATGTCTGACCTGAAACAGGAACAACGCTGTCAAATTCCATTTCCTCAGCAATCATTCTTTCCAGTTCCTTGATTTTGTCAGTATCGCCCTCGAAAAGCTCCATAAATGACGCCTGTGTACCTGTTGTACCCTTTGAGCCGAGAAGGCTTAAAGTTGACATTCTGTATTCCAAATCGTTGAAATCCATAAGAAGTTCATTGAGCCAGAGAGTTGCTCTCTTGCCTACTGTTGTAAGCTGTGCAGGCTGGAGATGTGTGTATGCAAGACATGGCATTGACTTGTATTCCTCAGCAAATCTTGCAAGGTTGTTCATTACGTTGATAAGCTTTCTGCGTACAACTTTAAGAGCGTCACGCATAATGATAACATCTGTGTTATCGCCTACATAGCAGGAAGTTGCACCAAGGTGGATAATTCCTGCTGCATCGGGGCAGGACTGTCCGTATGTGAAAACGTGAGCCATTACGTCATGACGTGTAATCTTCTCACGCTCCGCAGCCGCAGCATAATCAACATCGTTAATATGCTCCTCAAGCTGCTTTACCTGTGCCTCTGTTACAGGAAGTCCAAGCTTCATTTCTGCTCTTGCAAGGGCAACCCAGAGCTTTCTCCATGTTGTGAATTTCTTATCAGCTGAGAAAATATACTGCATTTCCTCACTGGCATATCTTGTGCAAAAAGGTGACTCGTAGCTGTTTACATTTCCACTCATAATTTTCTCCTTAGTTTTTCGGTATTTCCATACCGTTTATTTCCTTTCAATTATATCATTTTATAGGGGTGATGTCAAGGTGGCTGTTTTCGTTAAAGGATTTTTCTATACGCTTATTGACTTCATCAAGATTAAGCAAATAGAATTTTTTGTTTTTTCGTTGATTAACAAGCAATAATTCTTGCGGTATCGAATCAAGCATTTTTTTCAGCGTATTTCCCGAACATTCCATATGAGAGATGAGTTCATCCCTGCTTATACCGATATTTGTGAACAATGCTGCCTGTACCAGCACATAATACAACTTTGTCAGATTTTTGTCGCATTTATAAAGTGTACTGATAAATTTGTCATAATAATCCAGTTTTTTCTTTTTTTCTTCAAGGGAATTCAAAAGCTGTTCCATTGAAGATTCCACTATACCTGTAAACATCTCAACAAATGGCGTTAATTCGCCTTTATTCAGCGGATTATTGCACACATCAAAAGCGTCATAATATTTTTTTATATTCTCCTTAATAGTATAGGACAACCTGAAAGCAATCAGCGGATTGAGATTTTGCGATAACAGATAACTGCTTATAAATCGGCTTGTTCTGCCGTTTCCGTCATAGAATGGGTGGATATATCCGAAAAGATAGTGGAAAACAGCTGTTCTGATGAGAAAATCAATAGTTTCATCGTTGAGTATTTCAATACTTTTTTCAAAAGCGTCTATTATCTTACTTTCGGGGTAAAGTCCCTTGTGAATTACCTTTTGAGAAGCAGAATGAACTTCAACGGCGGATTTTCGGAATATTTTTCCGTCGGGCAGATTTTCGGGGTCATTTTCCTTAATTTCTTCGTAAAAAATATCATCGTAAAGACTTCGTATATCCTCACAGCTGTTGAAATCCAGCTTTTCACGCTGTGCAAGCTTTTCATATTTCGCAACCAATCCCACAAAGCGGTTTTTTCTGCTTTTTTTTGACAAATCCTGCAATATATCGCCGATTTCCTTTCGTGTGCTATGCACTCCCTCTATATTGTTTGTCAGAATAATTTCATCAATGAGGCATTTGTTTACATACTGTTTTTCTGCGGCTTTGGGCAATTCAATCTGCTTGATTGCCTTATCCAATCGCTCAATATTTACAATCATTTTGTATATTTCGGGAGTCTGACAGATAAAAGCCTGATTTTCGCCGATATACAGCGACAAATGAATTGTATCATCACTATTGAAACGGCGGTTGTACTCCGCTTTGTACTCCGCTAAATTCATATGAAAGAGTTGTTTTAAATTTTTACGTGACATTTTATCATCTCCGTTCATATTATGCTAAACGCAAATCATATTATTCATTGCGTGAACACAGTCTAATTTCGTAAAACTCATCTCAAAAAACCCTGTTTTTGAGTTTATACACACAATTATAGCACAGATAAACGCAAAAGTCAACGATTTTGAGTTTATAGCCAAACGCAAAAAGGACGGCAGAAAAATTTCCACCGTCCATAATTCTTAATTCTTAATTAATCTGCCGTTCCCAAAAGCTAATGGCTAAAAGCTAACAGCTAATGGCTTTTTAAAATAAAGAGCATCTCTAAAAACCCGTTTGATTAAAGAAAAAACAGATAGGTGCGGCAGCTGCAAGGAAACCTTCCGAAGGCGTGCTACCGCACTTCAAGGAAGGTTGACGCAGCAGATGTCGTGCATAGCTGTTTTTTCTCAAAAGGAGTTTTTCGAGATGCCCTTAATTCTTAATTAATCTGCCGTTCCCAAAAGCTAATGGCTAAAAGCTAACAGCTAATGGCTTTTTAAAATAAAGATTAACCCTTTGCTCTTACCTTAGCACGCTGGCTGTTGCTTAAAATTCTCTTGCGAATTCTGAGGCTTTCGGGAGTTACTTCAAGAAGTTCGTCATCAGCAAGGAATTCAAGGCAGTCTTCAAGGCTGAGAATACGATGAGGAACAAGACGGAGTGCGTCATCACTTCCGCTTGCACGTGTATTTGTAAGGTGCTTTCTCTTGCACACGTTTACTACAAGGTCATCGCTCTTAGGTGACATACCAACTACCATTCCCTCGTAAACGGGAGTTCCCGCAGGAATAAACAGCTGTCCTCTCTCCTGTGCGTTGAAAAGTCCGTATGTTACAGCTTCACCTGTTTCAAAGGATACAAGTGAACCCATGCTTCTGCGGTCAATATCGCCCTTGTATGGCTGATATTCCTCGAACACGTGGCTCATAATTCCCTCGCCCTTTGTATCTGTGAGGAATTCGCTCTTATAGCCGAAAAGTCCACGTGCAGGAACAAGAAATTCAATTCTCATACGGCTGCCCTGTGGGTGCATTGAAACAAGTTCACCCTTACGGCTGCCCATTTTCTCCATAACAGAACCAACGCTCTCCTCGGGAACATCGACTACAAGTCGCTCAATAGGCTCAAGCTTTCTGCCGTCCTCGCCCTCTTTGAAAAGTACACGGGGAGTTGAAACTGACAGCTCATAGCCCTCACGACGCATATTTTCGATAAGGATTGAAAGGTGCATTTCACCTCTGCCTGCAACTCTGAATGCGTCTGTGTTTTCAGTTTCCTCAACTCTGAGGGAAACATCTTTCAGAAGCTCCTTGAAAAGTCGCTCACGAAGCTGACGGGAAGTTACGAACTTACCCTCTTTGCCTGCAAATGGGCTGTCGTTTACAGCGAATGTCATTTCTACTGTAGGCTCGGAAATCTTTACAAAGGGGAGTGGCTCGGGAGCATCAACAGCACAGATTGTATCACCGATTGTGATACCCTCAATACCTGAAATCCACACAATATCGCCAGCCATAGCGGATTCTACAGGCACTCTCTGCAAGCCCTGAATCTGTAAAAGTGAAACGATTTTGGAGTTGTAGTTCTTCTTAGAACCTGTGTAATCGCATACAGTTACCTGCTGATTTACCTTGATATTACCACGTACAATTCTGCCGATACCGATTCTGCCGACATATTCGTTGTAGTCGATAGAGGAAATAAGCATCTGGAGAGGTTCTTCCTCCTCACCCTTTGGCGGTTCAATGTAGTTGATAATTGTATCGAAAAGTGGCTTTAAGTCTGTGCCTGCCTCGTACTGGCTGATTGATGCTGTACCGCTTCTGCCTGAGCAGAAAAGGAGTGGAGATTCAAGCTGTTCCTCGTTTGCGTCAAGGTCAAGGAGAAGTTCAAGAACTTCGTCACCGATTTCGTCAAGACGAGCGTCGGGACGGTCAATCTTATTTACAACAACAATGATTTTGTGTCCCATTTCAAGTGCCTTTGAAAGCACGAAACGAGTCTGGGGCATTGGTCCCTCAGCAGCGTCAACGAGAAGAAGAACGCCGTCAACCATTTCGAGAACTCGCTCAACCTCGCCGCCGAAGTCAGCGTGTCCGGGAGTATCAATGATGTTTATTTTTGTGCCGTTGTACATAACGGAAGTATTTTTCGCAAGGATTGTAATTCCACGCTCACGCTCAATGTCGTTGGAGTCCATAACTCGCTCTGCAACTGCCTGATTTTCACGGAATACGCCGCCCTGTTTCAACATTTCATCAACAAGGGTTGTCTTGCCGTGGTCAACGTGGGCGATAATGGCAATATTTCTCAAATCTTCTCTTATCATATTTTTCTCTCCTTATATTTTAGAGCTATCAGCTTTTAGCTGTTAGCCTTTGGCTTTATTTGAACTTCTTTCCTAAGGGGTTCCCTAATTTACTTTTCAGCAGATTTCTCAAATCTTCTGCTGTTCCCTCGGTGATTTCGTGCTTGCCGATTACATAAGCTAATGGCTAAAGGCTCACAGCTAATAGCTATTTACATATTATTTCTGCACAATGAATAAGCATTTCCGTACAAATCCGCTTTTTTTCAGGGCATAAAAAAATCCGCCTTCATTGTAGCGGAGTTACTGAGGATATTTAAGGGAAATTGGTGGGAGAGGGTGGATTCGGACCACCGAAGCTGAAAAGCAACAGATTTACAGTCTGCCCCCTTTGGCCACTCGGGAACTCTCCCTTAACAATTTCTGATATTTACCGACTATTGCCGATAAAATGGAGCTGGTGGACGGACTCGAACCCCCGACCTGCTGATTACAAATCAGCTGCTCTACCAACTGAGCTACACCAGCTTAACTGACTTATTTATTATACCACATCTTTTTCGATTTGTCAACCCCTTTTTTGAAATTTTTTCAAAAAATTTTTTCGGTTGATTTTTTGTGGTAATTGGTCGAGGCGACAGGACTCGAACCTGCGGCATCTTGGTCCCAAACCAAGCACTCTACCAAACTGAGCTACGCCTCGGACTTTATTTTTGAACTGTCCTTGACAGCTTTTATATTATATCACGCTTTTCGACAAATGTCAATAGCATTTTTTGTGATTTGTATACTTGCACAAAAGCAAATTTATAGAATATATATTTATGCACAGAAATGTGAAAAATCAGCAAAATCAGACCATAACAGCACGAAAACTTATTTGACATTATATCTTATGTGTGATATAATATACATCATATTATAGCGATTCTATTATAAAGGGGAAATTTCATGAAAAGAAAGATACTATGTCTATTTATCTGTTCTCTAATGTTGACAGGCAGCATTTGTGGGTGTGAAAGTAAAAACGATAAGCCGAGCAGCAGTTCGGAGGTTGTATCCACAGTTGATGAAAGCAGTGAGATTACCGAAAACAAAAACGATGAAAGTTTTGAATACAACGGCACTTTCAACGAGGAAGTTTTCAGGCACATCATTCAGGATATAAACCTGAAAGGTGTTAAGGTTTCAATGCCTTGCACACTTGCTGATTTTGAAAATGGGGTGACAATAAAAGATCCTTTTTTATTCAAAGAAGATTCAATGGTTACCTATTCATTGAGCTATAATAATACGCACCTTGCAGAAGTATTGTATTATTCAGATCGTGAATTAACAGATGCTGAGTTGTTAGAGATTGAGTTTTCCGGTATATCAATTAGCCCCGGTTTATTTGATCGGGACAAATTTTCCGTTGGGAGCATTAAACTTGACTCGGATTATACATTATTGGAAGATGTTCTCGGCAATCCTACTAAGGCTGAATTTGACGGAAGCGACGGATACTATAAATACTCATTGTCTGAAAAAGAATATCTGATATTCTATATACGTGATAAAAAAATAAACTCAATAACTATAGATATCAAGTAAATACGTTCTAAAAAAGAGATTTAACACTTTTCCATACAACCAAAAAACGGACGGCATCAGCCGTCCGCATTGTTTTAATTAGTCTTCGATAGCGTCCTTAATTTCCTCAACAACGTCCTCGACAACATCTTCTACTTTTTCAACTGTTTCTTCAACAGCGTCCTTAGCATCTTCAACTGCGTCCTCAGCTTCGTCAGCCATATCCTCAGCCTTTTCTGTTACATCGTCGATTACTTCGTCAATTTCAAACTCTACATCTTCGTCATCGAAATCATAAAGATCATCAAAATCCTCTTCAATTTCGTTATTCTTGAGAAGCTTTGCAGCTACAAAGCCTGCTGCTGCGGCAGCTCCTGCGATAAGAAGACCTGCTAAAATTTTGCTCATAGTTAAAATTCCTCATTTCTCCGCTATATTTAGATGTTATCCGGAAGCGTTATGCGATACGGAAAATATTATCATAAGGCTTGCGGAAGCCTATGATAACCTCAAAAGATATTATAACACATTTTTTCAATAATTTCAAGTGTTTACATATTTTTTGTTAAAAACATCAAAATTGTTAACGCTGAAATTGGTGCTGTTTCACAACGGAGGATTCTTTTGCCAAGCCAGACACGCTCTGCACCTGCCGAAACTGCATCTTCAACCTCAGCTACATCAAATCCGCCCTCACTTCCGATGAGAAGTCCTGCGGTTTTTATGCCCTCAACTGCCACATCTCCGAAAGGCTTGCCGCCCTCGCCCTCGTAGAGCATTATCGTTTTGTCAAGACTTTTCATCATTTCAAGGCATTGCTTATAGCTTACCATTGGCGATATTTCGGGAATTATACCACGTCCCGACTGCTTTGCTGCCTCCTCTGCGATTTTAGCAAGACGGGGCAGTTTTTTTGCGAAATCCTTTTCAGTTGGTCGGGAAATGCAGCGTCTTGTCAGCACGGGAACTACCCTTGAAACGCCTAATTCCGTGGATTTCTGAATGATATGCTCCAGCTTGTCAAGCTTCGGCATAGCCTGAAACAGAGTGACATTTACTGTCGGCTCAGCATAGCAGGGGTGCTTTTCAAGCAGGTCAAGATAAACGCAATCCTCGGTAATCTGTCGGATTTCGCAGTCGTAGTCAACTCCCCCACAGCAGACGGTCAGCTCCTCTTTTGGACGCATACGCAGGGAACGCCCTATGTGACGGGCATTTTCGCCGTCAAGGACGATGTCATTTTCATTTATATTATCCGTAAAAAATCGTGGCATATAATCACTTCCTTTTATTTTATTATAACATTATAAATCGTGACTGTCAATATTTATGTGAGCCGTTAGCTTTTATCTTTTAGCCTTTAGCTGATAGAAGCAATAGGAATTTTTCCGCCGTCCACATAGCTAACAGCTAACGGCTAACAGCTAAAGACTAAAGTAAATATGCACAATAACCGACTGCATTAATTGACTAATCCGCCGAAAATTCCGTAAAATATGCGGAATACATAAAATTTTCACAAAACAAATCCCATTTTATGTTATAATAAAGTGTACAATGGAGGGATAATAACCACTTTAATAACGAAAGGATGATTTACAATGAAGTTAACAAAGAAAATCGCTGCCGCAGCTGCCTCTGCTGCTATTGCGGTATCATCAATCCCTGTGGCGGCTCTGAACACATCAGCAGCTGACCACAACTACATGGAGGCATTGGCTATGTCCCTGTATTTCTTCGATTCCAACGCTTGCGGTTCGGGAATTACAGGCGGTCCGCTGACTTGGCGTGGCAACTGCCACACCTACGATGCAGAGGCTTCTGTAGGCGATTTAGACGGCTCTGCAAAGGCTTTCGTTGACCCTGACGGTGACGGAAAAGTTGACGTTTCAGGCGGCTGGCACGATGCAGGCGACCACATCAAATTCAACCTCACTATCGGTTTCGCCCTGTCAAGCCTTGGTATTTCCGACTATATCAATCCGGGAATTTACGAAAAGGCAGGCTGCCGTGACCACCTTGAATACGAAATGCGTTGGGGTGCTGACTACCTTATGAAAACAACTTTCCTCGATGATTCGGGAAAAGTCGTGGCTGTTGCTCATACTGTTGCTGACGGCGGCACAGACCACTCATTCTGGTCATCTCCCGAAGTGCAGACATACGAAAGACCTATTTTCTGGCTGACTGCCAACGATAACAACTCATCTGTAAGCTGCGAAATGGCGGCAGGTCTTGGTGCGGCTGCTTATGTATTCAAGGACTCCGACCCCGAATATTCCGCAAAATGTGCTAAATATGCCAAAGCCCTCCTTGAATTCGGCACAAAGCACGTTGGCAACAACACAGGCGGTATCGGCGGATTTTACAGCACAGATGCACAGTATCAGGACGAGGAGGCAATCGCTCAGGCTTGGCTGTGGATTGTAGGCGAGGGCGATAAACCGACAAGAGTTCCCAAAAATAAGGACTACGGCGGCTCACAGTATGACGGCTGGGTTTACTCCTGGGATAAGGTTTGGCAGGGATATGCTACCCTTATGTACAAGGCAACAGGGGATTCCGCTTTCAGAGATGAACTCATAGTTGAAATTGACGGTCAGGGCGGTATGAAAGTCGGCAAGTACAACACCAACGGCTGGGGTACTTCACGTATAAACTGTGCTATTCAAATGGACGCTTACACTGTTGCTGACGGTGACCCCAACAGCGAATACGCACAGGGTGCAAAATGGCAGCTGGACTACATTCTCGGTGATAACAACCTCGGCTACAGCTTCCTTTTGGGATTTGGCGATAAGTGGCCTGTTCATATCCACCACCGTGCGGCTAACCCCGGCGGCGACGGCATAACATCAGCACAAAATCCTGCGGCTAAATACACAAACTACGGTATGCTTGTAGGCGGTATTGACGCTAACGGCTACGAGGACCACGCTGACAGATACCAGTATACCGAGGGTGCATTGGACTACAACGGCTGTTTCGCAATTGCAAGTGCCTGTGCAGCTAACCTTTTCGGCGGTGATGCAACTACATTTGACGCTATAAAAAATTCAGCAGCTGAAATCAATGCAGATTTCAAATTTGCTGACGAATCTGTTACACCTCCCGAGGACAATCCTCCTTCAAGCAACCCTCCAACAGATATTGTTTACGGTGACGCAAACTGTGACGGAAATGTTACAATTGCCGATTCTGCGGCTATTTTGCAGTTCCTCGGCAACTCTGACAAGTACTTCCTTTCCGAGCAGGGCGAACTCAATGCCGATGTAAACGGTCAGGCAGGCATCACTCCCGATGACGCTCTCGTTATTCAGAGAGTCGATGCAGGTATGATTTCAGTAAATGACCTCCCTTTAACACAGTAATATTTTTTACCTAATAAGTCAAAACACCGCACAGTTCATACCGTGCGGTGTTAATTCTTTAGGGCATCTCTTTAGGGCATCTCTAAAAACCCGTTTGATTAAAGAAAAAGCAGATAGGTATGACAGCTACAAGGAAACCTCCCGAAGGCGTGCTTTCGCACTCCGAGGGAGGTTGACGAAATAGATGTCGTGCATAGCTGTTTTTTCTCAA
>JAFSBM010000170.1 GCA_017437285.1 Ruminococcus sp.
AAAATCAAGGAAGGCGAAGTACCGGAGGAATGGACAAAACCTGAAAATTCATCAAAACTTGCACAGAAAGATACAGATGCACGTTGGACGAAGAAAAATGACGAAGTACATTATGGTTATAAGAATCATGTGAAATGTGATGCAGACAGTAAGTTTATTATAAATTATAGTGTAACAAATGCATCTGTACATGATAGTCAGAAATGTACAGATTTATTAGAAGAAAGTGACAAAGCAGTATTTGCAGACAGTGCATATTCAAGCGAAAAAATAGCAGAAAATCTCCCGAAAAACTGTGAGAATCAGATTTGCGAAAAGGGTTACAGAAATCATCCGCTTACAGAAGAACAGAAAGAAAACAACAAGAAGAAATCAAAAATCAGATGTCGAATTGAACATATATTCGGATTCATGACAAACAGCATGAATGGAATCACCATCCGTAGTATCGGAATTGACAGAGCTTGGTTAAACATAGGGTTAATGAACCTTGTTTATAACCTGCGAAGATATGAATTTTTAAAACGGATTTCCGTTTAGTACGGGATAGCTATACCCTTTTGCCGATAATACGGCAAAAATACAGCGAATAACTATACATATATGCCGCTATTTCAGCATTTTCACTGATTTAGCGGCTCTTGTTTTTTCTGTACCCATTGATTTTTGTTTTTTATGGGGTTATTAGAGGTGCCCTTAAAGAATTATATAATAAAGTTGCACACAATTAACAAATAAGCTGAATGATAATACTTGAAATGTTATAAAATACATAAACTTTTGAAAATATTATAACAAACTATTGACAAATATATGTTGGATAGTTTATAATAAATGATGTTGAATGTTAATAAAGTTACATATATCAGATTTGCTAATGAAAAGTAAATTTATTAGGTCTGCTTGTTTACGATTAAAATGGTTGTAAACTTATTAAGTCAATACAAATATTATTTTAGAAACAATCACATTGAATACTCTTAGTCTTAAGGAGTTAACATTATGTTTAAAGAATTACAAGTTGCATTTTCAGAGCATACAAAGATATTTTCCAAGAACAGCAAAAGTCTTATTGCAAATATCAGAACAGGTAATTGTATATTCCTAAGTAACGAAATAGTTGGAATATATAAGCGCGCAGAAGAAAAAAAACTATCATTTGACGAGCTTTTTTCATGTGTTGAAGAAAGTAATTCAAGAGAATTACTCGTAAAGGTATCAGAAAAACTTGATGTACTTAAGATGTGGAAACACAACGAGAAAGAAGTTCTCAATATGAGAAAAAGTAAAATATCTCTTGATATAACAAATAACTGCAATTTGCGTTGCAGACATTGTTGCATATCAGCCGGCGATAATCTAAGAGGAAAAGAGCTTTCAACTGACGAGATATTTACAATTATCGATCGGATGATGCTTTTTGACCCAAATGATGTAACGGTATCAGGCGGAGAACCGATGATAAGAGAGGATTTCTTTGAAATTACTGAAAAGATACGTTCAGTATACAACGGAAACTTATCGCTTATGACAAATGGCACACTGATAAAGGAAGAGGCGACAGCAAAATATCTTGTACAGATGTATGATTCTTTCAGCCTCAGTCTTGACGGATATGATGAAGCATCCTGTGCCGCTATCAGAGGTAAGGGAGTATATGATGAGGTCATAAACGCTGTAAAACTACTTCGAAAACACACCAATAAAATTAGTCTTTCCATGATAAAAACTTCTGATAATATTGAATATACAAGTCTTTTCAGAGAACTTTGCAAGTCACTTGATGTAAAACCCGTAATCAGACTATTTGAACCTGTCGGAAGAGGAAAAGAACTTTACGATAAGGTGACAGTTGACAGAGAAAATGATCCAAGCTGTATTAACTGGAATCATGTAGAAGAAAAGTTCGTATCAAAAAAACTATACAAATATAAGCCACAGATATTTGCATGCCAAGGTGCTATATCAGAATTTCAGATTGACCAGAAGGGCGATGTATACCCGTGTCCGATGTTCATGGACGAGGAATTCAAGCTGTTCAACATACTCGACTTAACCGAACCGGAAGAATTCATAACTTCCAGAAAATATTTATCCTCAAACGGATTTTTCAATTTCTCTAAGTATCTGCCCGAAAATGTACCTCACTGCTCTGGTTGTACAAAGCAGCTTCTGTGCTTTAGCTGTGCTGCAGAGATACAAAGAATGATGCTTACCGGTGATATTGAAAAGCGTTGTGCAGAATATAGTAATTATTTTGATATGTACTGGAGAGATTATGAGCGCATTTAATATATGGGTTACTGAAAATTGTAATCTATGCTGTACCTATTGCTATGAGGGTGAAAAACGCTGTTTTGATATGAATGATGAGATAATCGAAAAGACAATCTCGTTTGTACATGAAAATATGGAGCAGAATAAATCCAACATGATAAACTTTCATGGTGGAGAGCCATTATTAGCTATTGATAGCATACTTAAAATAATCAATTCATGCAACAGTTTTGGAAGATTCAGCTATTCGCTTACCACAAATGGAACTGTGATGAATGACCGAATACTTGATGAACTGAAAAAAAATAAGGTATATGTTTCTCTTAGCATTGATGGTAAAAGAGAAGTACATGACTTAAACAGAAAGAAGAGTGACGGTTCAGGTACTTATGATTATGCTGTGAAGTCTCTTGAAGCATTGCAGAAAAGAGAAATAGACGTAAGAGTAAGAATGACAGTAACTCCTGATACTGTTCCAAAACTTTACAACAGTGTAATGAGCATTGCAAAACTTAATGCGGCTACTATTGTTGCAATGATAGACCTATATGACAAGCGTTGGACAGATGCTATTCTTGATATGCTTCAAGAACAACTTATAATGATTTATACTGTTCTGAAAGATAGCGACAAAACTGAATTCACGTTCTACAGCGATATTAAAAAAAGAGTAAAAAGAGGACTTTGTGATGGTGGTGTCACAAATTTTAACATATCAGCTAATGGAAATATTTACCCTTGTGTCTGCATGGTAAACGATGCAGAACACATTATAGGTTCTGTATTTAATGGTATAGATAACAGTTCATTACATAAATATAAATTTTATTATGATAAAAGAAACCAAACTTGTGATGATTGCAAAAATGAATATACATGTCTTTCTATGAGATGTAAATATATCAATAAGTCGCTTACAGGCGAATATTTGACTGCCTCACCCATTATATGTAGATTAGAACATATCATGCAAAGGGTAAGGGGATTGAATACTGATTAAATACAGCAAAATTGCTGAATTTAATAAATATTATAAAGAAGGAGGGATATTATGAAAATCGAGAAAATTACTGATACTTTTGTAAATGAGTTTGATGCTCAGACACAGGGGTGCGCAGATGACTGTACGGTATATCGTGGTAAGACATATGATGATATAAAAGCTGATTATGTTGACTGGCGTTACCATTATGGATATGATCGTGATGAAAATCGAGAGAGTCTCAGAATAAACGGTTATTATTGTTATCGTGACAAAACCCCAAAAGGAACAATTTATTGGTAAAAAAGAATCAGGGTGTAATAATACACCCTGATTTATGTTTGGTTAAGTGATTTAAATATGAAGAATTTTAAAATAGCGGTTATTGATACTGCTTTGAATATAGAAAAAATACCTGAAAATATTAAGAGTAAAATAGAAATAAATGATTATTTCGAGCATGATTCTAAAGCAATACATAGCTTAATGGTAATAAACACACTTCTAAAATATACTGATCCCACTTTGATAGAAAAGATATACCTTTATAACATATTTCCAAAAGATAGCAAAGGAAGCGGTTCTGCCGCTGTTTTGGCGTTAGAGGATATTATACAGAAAAAAGATGTTGATGTCATTATAATGTCGATAACGCTGACAAGCATGAAAAGATACGAGCAAATCGAAAAACTTTGTAAGAGGATAACATCATCAGGTATTATGATAATAGCAGCTGATTCAAATAAATTTACAGAAGAAAAATGCTATCCATTCTCTTTTGAACATGTATATGGAATAAGTCAGGGAGCTTTTTCTGTACAGCCTTTTTTCTGCGTTGAGAATATGGAAACAAAGCATATTATGGGTGATGCAGAACCAGAATTCATCTGCTGTGGAGAAAATATGTATAATCTTTTTGGGGGAACAAGCAAGGCTGTTCCGAAATTTCTTGCAGCCATAATAAATGCCTTTGCAGACGAGAATGACATAACAAGTGAAAAGATAGAGAAGTGGATAAAGAAAAACTCTTTATCAGCAGAGGATAATACTATCTGTCAGATAAAAAACGCATCTGATCAGCTTGAATACAACAATGCGGTTTATAATACCTTATGTAGCTATATCAATGAATGTCCGATAGATTTAGGCAAATACGGCAGGCTTTCGCCCTCGTTTGATCTTGGTCAGTTAGTAAGCAGTGATCTTTATATGTTTCTCTCCTATATTTTGGAAAGATTCGGCATATATATAAGACCTGACGATATGAAATATACCGACTTTTCGTCTATTGGGAATTTATGTATGTATATAGGAGAAAGAAATAATTAATGAAGAAAGAGAATTTTTTTAAGAAATATCACATAAAAACAATGTTGTTGTTTTTCATGAGTTATAAGAAGTATTATCTTGTATCACTTTTCCTTACGCTTATATCCTCTCTTATACTCTATCTTACGCCGCTTATCAACATATTAATATTTGACAAGGGTTTGAATAGCAAGAATTTTAAAGTTCTTTTTTTATCTGTTCTTCTGTTACTTGCTGCGAATATTATCTCGGAGATATTCAAAATACTTCAGATGAAATATGATATATTCTTAGATTATAAAATGTCAAAGGGACTGAAAACAAAAGTACTTGACTACTGTATCGAAAATTCATTTTTTTCCGACAAAACAGGAGAATATGTATCTTTGCTTGAACGTGACACATCAACATTTATAAGCATTGCTTACAAAGAATCTATCAGTTTTACAAGGAATATAATAAACGCTGTATCCTCAACTATAATCGTTGTGAAATTACAACCTGATTTAGCACTTGTATCTGTCATATTGCAGTTAATGCTCATAATTGTGCGTTTAAAGACACAGAACATTGAAGAGATAAAAGGCAGGGCATCTCGTAACAGCTATATAGCACTGTACTCCTCTATCAATGAGATAGTACAAAATATAAAGAAAATATCTGTACTTGGTGCAAGTAAATTTGCTGCAAAACGATATGAAAAAGCGCTCGATAATGAGTACACAGTCACTAAGTCACATAGTATGTTCTCATACAAAATAGAAGCGCTAATTTCATTGACAATGGAAGCCATATCTGGTATAATTCTTTTGTGGGGCGGATACAAAGTCATATTCGGTACACTTACTGTAGGAGAGCTTATTTCCTTCAATCAGTACGCTTCCTCGCTTTCATCACCGATAGTCGGTCTTATATCAATACCCTCGCATTTTGCTTCAAAATATGATTCTATCAATAAGATATCAATAATCCTTGAAAAAAAGGATACCGTATCGACTGAAAGTATAGATGATGTATCGGAGATAAAGGTATCAAAGCTTTCTTTTTCTTATGATACCGAAATGATATTCCATAATGCTAAAGTAAGCTTCAAAAAAGGAAATGTGTATTACATCTGTGGTCAGAGTGGAGCAGGAAAATCAACGCTCCTACAACTTCTTTCAGGTCAGATGAGAAAATATAATGGTACAATACACTACAATAATTCAAACCTTAAAGAAATAAGTTCAAAGAATATATCCAACATTGTTTCTGTTGTAACGCAAGACAGCGTACTATTCAACGATTCTATAATAAATAATATTGTTTTAGACAAGGATATAGACTATGAACGAATAAAATATCTTTGCGAGATATGCAATATCCTTGACGATATAGAAGAACTGCCCAATAAATTCGATACTATAGTTTCAGAAAAGGGTGACAGCTTTTCAGGTGGTCAGAAAAGCAGACTTTGTCTTGTCAGAGCACTTTACAAAAATCTTCCAGTTCTTATAATAGACGAAGTCACAGCAGGACTTGATGGTATTACAGAACGAAATCTCAGAGATAATCTCTCTGAGATTTTAAATGACAAGATAGTTATAATCGTAACTCATAGCAGCAATTTCGTTATGAATAACTCAATAATATATAACATTGATAATCATAAAATAAAACAGGGAGATCCAAAATGTTTAAAATAATATACAGATATATTCTGAGAAACAAAAAGTACAGTATAGGAGCAATAATAGGAATCGCTATCTCAACAATGCTGATGTTCAGCATGATACAGATAAGCAAAAGCTATATTACTTCGTTCAAATCATTTGTTAATTTAGGAGCTCCGCATGATTTTTATGTAATTGAGCTAAGCTATGATGAATTGACCTCTATAAAAGAAAAGTTTCAGAGTATGGAAAAAGACAAACCAGACAGATATCTTTCAACAATATTTGTCGGCGAAATGTATTATGATAACTCTAAACAATCAATAATTATGGGATATGAAGGTGACCTTAACTACTTCAAGAAAACATCACTGTTAAACGGAAAATATCCTGATACAGCAAACGAAATATGCATTGAAGAAAGCTATATTACACTTTATCCAAACTTGAAAATAGGCGATGAGATTACGCTTGATTTTACCATGACCAATGAAATTGATGAGACACAACTGAATCTGAGCAAAACATTCGAAATATGCGGTATAATTAAAGATGTTGCTGATGTCGGAAACTTCTTTTTTACAGATCTTAAAACAGCATCGGATTTATTTGCTGAACATAATCTGCCTTGCATCTGTTCTAATTCTATCACAGTTGAAGCGGAAGAAGGAAACTATAACGGTGAGAAAGTGTTTAAAGCAATCAACGCAATAAGAGATATTGTAGTTGAAGATTCAGTTGAGGACAGAAAATATTTCAATTCAGAACAGCTGATTTATAATGATGATAAAATAAATAATTATGAAGATAAGGGAACATTTGAAAGTGTAGCACTGGTTGTATTTCTATTATCTCTGATAATTGCTGTATGTCTGACAATATTTGTCTACAATTCAATCAGCCTCAGTTTTGTACGAAAAATCAATGTGTTTGGTACTATGCGCTGCATAGGGTTGAATAATAAGCAGCTCATCTGTTTTATTATAACAGAGCAAATTATACTTATATCTATAGGAACATTGATTGGTATGGCAGCAGGCACACTTTTAAATATTTCTATTGCTGAAAAAATTATGTCATTACTTTTCAGTACTGCTGCTGTTATGCACATTGATCAGAATATCATTACATATATCATTACTTATGTTATTACGCTTCTGGCAGGATTCATTGCCTGCTTACGATTTATTATCAGAATCAGAAAGACAAATCCAATTAATATCAAGGCGTTCAATACATCAAATAAGATGCTTCCTGATAAAACAAAAAATTATACTTCAAAAAATTTTCTTGTCAATATTGCTCTGCGTAACATTAAGAGAAACTATGCAAAGAGCTTGATACAGTCTGTTACCTTAGTTGTGAGTTTTACGCTATGTTTAGTGATTAGCAATTTCTTTGCAGTCATAGGATTTAAACCGGTAAAAGGGGCGGTGGATTTCTGCGATTATACAATTCAAGCGGATATTTCTGATATTACAAGCAGTCAACGATTTTTTTCGGAAGATGATCTGGAACAATTAAAGTCTATGGATTGTGTTGATAAGGTCTATACAGAGAAATGTCTTGATGATTATAAATGGGACAAAAAAAGTTCTCAGCTTCAGATATTGCTGTACGACGATGACCTGTGGCAGAAATTTGCAGAAATAAATGATATACGTTATGACTCAACCAAGCCATTTTCTGTATTAATATCCGAAACTGAATTTGAAGATAACGAATTTAACATACTGTCAATCGACAATAATTCTATATTTACAATAAAGCCTGATGTAAGACTGAATACAGCATCGAATCTGAACTATGCGGTATACAGTCAAGAAAACACTATGATTGTGAACGAAAAACTGGTAGAAAGCAAAGATATGACAGTTCCAGGCTACTGTGCATTCCTTGTTAAAACGGACATCTCTTTGTTTGAACTTAACAAGATACCTTTTTCAGCAGAAACGGTGTATGCTACCAATCTTCATGACGGACAGAGTAATGCAGAATCACAGCTCATTGGTATGATAATCATAGCAGGATATATCGTTATAGCAACAATTGTTCTAAGCTTTATGATAATAAGCAATACTATAAAGGAAAATATGGCAAGCATGAAATCTGAATATGGTATTATTCGTGCTATGGGGTTGAAATTGAAAGACTTATGGACTATAGCCTGTTATGAAAACCTTATTCTCACATTGAGAGCTGTTTCTATAAGTCTTCCATTGTCGCTTATAGTTAATTCTTATCTGTCGTTAATTCTTTTTGATGAGATAAAGATATCAATACTTGCATATCTGCTGGTAAATCTTATATTTATAGGTTCGATAGAACTATTTGCATATCTTAATATAAAAGGTAGCACAAAAGATTCAATAATAGAAATGATATACGAAAGGTAAAAAATAAAATGAGTATTATTTCATTAAAAAACGTTAATAAATATTACAAAACCGGAGATTCAAGTTTTCATGCACTCAAAGATATTAATCTTGATATTGAAGAAGGTGAATTTGTTGTAATACTTGGAAAGAGCGGTTCAGGAAAAAGTACGCTGCTTAATGTTATCGGAGGTCTTGACGGCTACGATTCAGGTAGTGTAATTATGGAAGGCTTTGATTATAAAACTGCAAATGACGCTGTAATGTCAGATTTCAGGTGCAGAAAGATAGGTTTCGTATTTCAGTCTTACAATCTCATTCCTGTTCTGAATCTGTATGAAAACATCACATTCCCCGTAAATATCAGCGGTGAAAAGATAGATGATAAGTACATTGCAAATGTTATTAAGCAACTTGGACTAGACGGCAAAGAAAAGGCGTTTCCTAATCAGTTATCCGGCGGACAGCAACAGAGAGTTGCAATAGCAAGAGCGCTTGCCAATAAACCTAAGATAGTTCTTGCAGATGAGCCTACTGGTAATCTTGATTCTGCAATAGGTGAAGATGTTTTGAATCTTCTTATTAAAGGCGTAAGAGAGTATGGTCATACTTTAATAATGATAACTCATAATGCTGATATAGCTAAATATGCAGATCGAATTATTAATATAGAAGACGGAAAAATAGTATAACGGATTTTTCAGTTGGCAGGTAATAGACATATACCGATGGAATCCAGTTGCTCTGAAAGTATTTATAATCTTATACCAATCCCTGAAACAACAGTAAATAAACCTGATGACATACATCATCTTTGTTCATCACCTCTGTCTACTAACATTTTGGGATTGGTATTAATGATTAATAAAAGCTTTTGATTGTTGTTTTTATTCCACTATCGTGACGCTACCCTCAGGTGCCAGTCGGGGCAACTCGGTGCAGGTTCAACTCCTGTTATCCGCACCATAAAAAATCAAGGCTTCTCGAATAAAATCGGGAAGCCTTTTAATGAATGATTATAATTTGGAGTTAGAAATGAAGAAAATTCTTTTTGGAGGATGTATAATAGCCTCTATTATGTGTTCTTGTATTAGTTCTTGCAGTTCAAAAACAACTAACGAAAGCAGCCGAATCCAAGCAACGACCGCTTCTACGACTTCTGCACAAACTGAAATTGAAGAAACAACTTCACTTTCGGAATCAACAATTCAGAATACCGAGCCAAGTACATATGAAAAGATGAAGTATAATTTTCATGTTGAAACTGTATCTGCTGACTCAATATATAATACGGAAATCATTACTATGCCTGAAACTATTAATGGTTTTGATTATGGTTTGTGCGACTTTAACGGTGATAAATTAGTTGTTCAAATTTACAGTAATAATCAAGGTGAAGATTATAGTGAGTATGGATTATTTGATTTAGATAGTTTGACTTATGAAAAAATAGTTTCTGATTCTGATGACTTGTATTTCTTATGTGCAAGAGGAAATGACTATGTCTTTATGAGGGAATCTGATGATGTATGGTCATTGGAATACTATAATTCGGAAACTTTAAAGTTCAAAATCATGATGTATTTGAATGATGATTTGTACTTTGACGAAAGATCAGTTGCTTTTTATAAAGATAAAATTCTTTTTGATATACAAACAACAAGTTCTGTATCAATCTACGAATATAACATTAATACTGCGAAAACAAACATTTTTTTGAATGATGCTTTCCATCCGTTCGTTTATAATAATAATCTGAAATATTTAGCTGTTAATAAAGATACCAAGAAATGTGAGAAAGTAGTAGATTGCTCTGATAATAGTGAATATTTAATAAAGAATGATTACGTTTGTGATATAGCAATTGGCATAGGTGATTCATCATTTGGTTTAACAAGTATTGATGATGAAAGCAATCCAGATTTTTTTAATTATTTTATGGAAGTTGTTGAATTGAAAAATGATGGCAACTGTGTTCCTATTATTTCAACCCAATTAGGATCGGGTGAGCAGATTACACCTTTATGTATAAATTCTTTTTGTGTTGGCTGGTTTGACTGGACAGGTGATGAAAATACGCCTTGTGTTTATGAAATAAAAGACAAAAAATTAGTATTATTTGATTGGTTGAAGGATTGCTATTATTCTACCTATCTTGGTGATAATATCGGCTTGATCTATGATGATTTGGAATTCGAGGAAAATCGTCAGATATGTATTTTTAGTCCCAAATAATTTGAAGATTATAGTTTTGACAACTCGGTGCAGGTTCAACTCCTGTTATCCGCACCATAAAAAACAAGGCTTCTCGATTTTATTCGGGAAGCCTTTTTATTGTTATGCTCATATTATTTGATCTTCAATTTTACTTATGCCCTCACGATTGAATGTCATTCCTGTGACATTATCATCGAAGCTTTCACCAACAATTTCATATCCATGCTGTTCTGCATAGTCAACCAGAATCTGACGTTGATTATGCAGACTATTCATTTCCTGATCTTCATCACGGGAAAGACGGTAGTATAACCAAGCTCTCTTATTTTTATCATCCTCCTTTAATTCGACAGGTATGTTATGGTGTGCCTGCGCTACAACAGACACTACCACATAACGCCCTGCAAGTCCAGCGTTTAAGTTGAACTTTCAGAATTTTCTACGTTATCAATAAAATCATTCTGTTCAGCTTTGGCAATACTACATGAATTGAGAAACTCATTAATCATGGATTCCATAAAGAAATCAAAAGCTTTTTCATTGCCATTGTACTGAACGATAACCTGATTGATTTTAGGGACTTCAATTTTCTTTGCCAATATATCACTCTCCTGTTTACATCATAAGTTGATTGGCGTTTGAACATTTTTAGATCTTCCTTTCATATTTATTTATGACCAAGTCGTGTTTCACGACGTGGTCTAATAAAAAGAGGGGAGCGGGTTCTCCCGTCTTGAAGGCACAGGCGGAATGCTATGTGCTATGCTTGCCGTGCATTTTCATGCCCGACTTCGTGACACCTGCCTGAAACCACGCAAATTCGGTAAATAATGGCTGAAATTCTATTTCAAGACACCCACAATTCCCGAAAAACCGATAACAGACGCCTTTAGTTGAATGTGCTTAAAATGCCGAAAAATCGGCGAGCTTTGCTCGTCGAGGTGAGCTGAAAGGCGGCTTCAGACGCCTTTCTTTTAACCTGCAAACTATATTTGCTCCGAAGTTGACTTGATTTTTGCTGTTTTATCAACTTTGTTCCGTTATGTGAATTCATATCCAATCTTCGATTTGTATCGCTCACACTCTGCAAATTCGGGGCTTGTTTCGCCCTCAATTGATTTAGTGGTGCAATTCCCTATGCGAGAATGCAGGGCAAATTTCGCCCTATTCTGTTGAGTTGAACGGCTTGACATGAATTCCTTGTGACGCAAGCTGATTTCTTAAATTCTCAGCCATCATTGCAATGAAATCATCTCCATTTGTAGGGACAGTAATATGTGCAATGTTACTGTCATCCGTTTCAAAGTTACCGTCACCCGAAGCCGTTCTACCGTCACCCTTTTGAGAGTTACCGGCACCCGTTTCGTTACTGTCACCGCACTGAAACAACGCAGATTCGACATTCTCAAAATTTTGGGTGCCGGTAGAATCCAAGACCTCCACCCATAGAATTTTACCGTCACTACTGTCACCCGAAGTGATATACTCAAGTTCCAGAATTCTACAACCATGACTTCTTCTGAAGCTGAACAGCACACCATAGCGTTGCAGTTCTTCTGTGTGCTGAATCAGATCACGACTTAATCGGTTCGGATAATACTTCCGATTGAATTTCTGATACAGTAAATCACAAAGCGTTGTTGCTGAACCAATGAACGACTGTTGTTCCATCATGAAATCATGAATAGCAAAAGAGAAAATGTCAGGCGGTGTCGGAGCAATTTCATCACAGGGAGTCCATCTGTGTTCATGGAACAGAACTCTATACTCCTGATTTTCAATGTCACGACCAACGCAGTACAGCTTCGCTTCACGACTTCCACGCTTTGATTCAAGCAGAACCATACTTCCATCCACGCAACCGCTGATTCCTGTACTTCCTGAAATCATATTGAACGGATCACTGTCATAGCATTTGCGAGTGTGATGCACAAGAAGAATTGTAATTGCAAGCTTGTCGGCAAGTGTTTTGAGGATTGAGAGTTCCTTGTAGTCTGCACCATAACCGCAATCCTTTTCGTTACGCACCATCTGTAAGGTATCAATTACAATCAGCTTTGTGTCAGAATGCTCTGATTTGAATTTTTCAATCTGCGATTCCAATCCGTTACCGAGAGATTCCGACATGATCGCAAAGTACAGATTCTCCGTCGGTTCGTCGGTCAGTTCATACAAACGATTCTGTATTCTGTTGTAGCTATCCTCTAAACAGAGATACAGTGCCGTTCCGATGTGCGTTTGGTGTTTTAGCACATCTTCACCTTTCGCAACCGAAAGACAGATGTCGAGAGCTAACCACGACTTGCCGACCTTCGGCGCACCTGCAAGAAGATACAAGCCTTGTGTAAGCAACCCATCAACGCAGTATTCAAGTGGTTTGTATGCGGTACTCATAATTTCTTCACAGGATTTTGTTTCGAGATTTTTCATGTTATCACGCTCCTTTTTATTTCTTGATTTGAACCTCCTTTCCTCAATAATAACCTCCACATAGCCAACAGCAAAAAATAAAAACGCACATCACCTCGACTGAATAATTTGTGTCGGCTGTGTTGGGGAAAATAAATACGCACCACAGAAAAATCTGCGGTGCGTAATGCTTACATATATTCTATGTCCGTATTTTTCAAAAAGGTATAAAATATAGAGACATATATTTTTCGATGTTTACGACATTTGTGTTGACTGGTAAAAGTTCCCTCTAATATATTACCGTTGGAAAAGTCAAAAAACGAACCACTTTTACAAGCTTCGACATTTTTTGCAAAAAATACCGCACAGGACCTCTCCCATGCGGTATTTCCCTAAGGTCATTGGTACTTTCCGTTACGAACAGGGTGCAAAAGATTTTCTTACACTAAAAGCGCTTACTTCCACTGCTGCCAAAATGGGTATTACCGCCTTTGACGCTTTGTTTTCTCTTTTCCTTGGGCAGTTTGCTTTAGGGGCTGAATAGTTACTCTTAAGGGCATCTCTAAAAACCCCTATACAAAAACGAGGAAATATGATATAATATAGATATGAAAGTAAGACAGAAAAGCTTCTTTGATGAAGAAAACAGAATGGAAAAGATAAGTAAGATAGGCGATCCGTTAGAGATGCTGAATAAAGTCATAAAGTGGGAAATGTTCCGCACCATCCTAAAAAATGCATTAGTAAGAAAGGGAACTACAAACAAGGGTGGACGTCCGCCATACGACGTAGTGATGATGTTCAAGATACTCGTATTACAACGCCTTTATAATCTGTCAGATGACCAGACAGAATATCAGATAAACGACAGACGCAGCTTCATGCGTTTTCTTGGGTTAGAATCATTTGATTCTGTACCGGATGCAAAAACAATATGGAAATTCAAAAATGACCTTTCGCAGACGGATGCAATGGAAAAAATGTTTTGTCTGTTTGATGCTATGCTTGAAGAAGAAGGACTTATAACCCATAATGGAACTATCATAGATGCAACTTTTGTAGATGTACCTCGTCAGAGAAACAGCCGTGATGATAATAAAAAAATCAAGGAAGGCGAAGTACCGGAGGAATGGACAAAACCTGAAAATTCATCAAAACTTGCACAGAAAGATACAGATGCACGTTGGACGAAGAAAAATGACGAAGTACATTATGGTTATAAGAATCATGTGAAATGTGAT